>JBCBLJ010000060.1:0-18166 GCA_038520195.1 Planctomycetota bacterium | reverse complement strand
TCGGGAGTTCAAATCTCCCCGTCGGCTCTTTTGGGGCGGGAAATAGCGGGGCGAAACGGGATCAAGGGTTTCAGCTAGCCTTCGCATTTTCAATCGAGGGGCTGTCCTGTTAAGTGGCGTTCGCGAGTGCGTGATCCGATCGGGGCTTTGCGTGATGCCGGGGCGGCTCGGCACTTTCAGCTCGATGAGTGTGGGCCACTTCTCTTTGCTCACCCGTCGTGCCCCCTGCAACTTGCCAGCGCATTGTCGCTCCACGTGCACCTGATCGGAGTCTCGCCGTAACCGTCAGAAATCGGGACGCTCCCGCGCCACCGATTGAAAACTCCCGAAAGCGATTCGCTTCGGTAGGTGGGTTACTGAGGCAGATTCGTGAACAGTCGCTGAGCGAATCGACCAAGGTCTTGGCCGTCCACATCTCCGTCGTTGTCCGAATCAAAGGCCTCATCGAATGACGGATCGCTGGATGTCTTCAGGAACGTCCCTGCGAACCGGCCATAGTCCTGTCCATCGACATCGCGGTCGCCGTCGGAGTCCCCCAGCAACCGGAAAAAATCGTCTCGCGCCTCGCCGCCGGCGATGAAGTCGCCATCGCCATCGAGAGCGCGCCCCTGTTGGTCGGTAATGAACGTATCGACGATCTGAATTTGATAATTTCCATCAAGCAACGACCCGCTCGCGTCAACTTCGGCGCCGGCAAACGTGAGGAGTGCTTCGGTTTTACCGTCCACCGTCGAAATCGCCGCCGACACGTCGACGACGCGACCATCGTTTGTCGAGACAACGAAAGCACCCTCGGCAATAATCACGACCGAGTCGAACTTCACCGTGATCGATCGCAAGACACTTCGTTGTGACGAGCCATCGTCGTAGACAATGCCTTCGACTCGAGAAGGGACAACGCCTTTATAGAATGCTTCACTCGCGTCGACCGACATGACATTGCCGGCCAAGTCGCTGATATCCGAATCCGCCGACTCCAGGCTCAATACGTAGTAGCCGTCGGAATCCGTTGCGGTCGTTAGATCGATGGTGTACTGCGAGGGAGTGACCTCCGCCACCGGAATCGCGCTGAGGTCGACGGCCTCGCCGTCACGCGTCAGAAGTAGATCACCGACATCGAAGCCGCGGATTGCTTCGTCGAAGTTGATGTTGACGACTCCGACCGGTTCCGTCCGCGGGTCCGGAATCACATCGATGATGTCGACGGATGGGGCGATCGAATCGACTTGGCCGACAAAAGCGACCGTCTCGTGCACGGTCGTCCCACCGTCGTCGTCCGACAGAGTAACTTTGATGAGGTACGAACCGTCGTTTGCGTATTGGTGGCTCGCCGCGAAGTTGCCGTCACCTGTGGATGTGATGTTTAGAATCAGCTCTTCCGTCATCCCGTCGCCCCACTGAATGGAACCGGTGACCCCATCACGGCCCAGTTCGGTGAAGAGCCCATTCAACTGGACGGTCTGGCCGAGCGGCAGCGGGTTTGCCGGATCTGTCGCGTTGTGCGTCACGTCGTTGATTTCGGGCGCGAAATTCGTGACATCGACTTCAATGGTCTGCGTCGACACGCTCGACGGATCATTGACGTCGACCGCAGTCACGGTGACTTGAAATCTCCCGCCGTTCTGAGACGTTTTGTCGTCAGCGAACGTATAACTCGCTTCGAAGGCCGGTCCGCTGCCAGTGAGGACCGTCGTTGAAGGCGTGTTGTTCGGGAATTGCGGGTCGTCCCAGTCGATCGTGATGTTGTAGCGATCATTGACACCGGAATCGGCAATCACTCCGCGAAGCGTCCAAGCGGTGGCCTCGAAGATGTCTTCGTTGCCGGAATTGAGCGTGATCGACGGTGCGTCGTTCGCAACGGCAACCGTTAGCGACTCCGTGCTCGATCTCAGGCCGTCGTCGTCGATCGCCGCGACTTCGATCTGATAGATGCCGTCATCTGCATAGGTGACGTATGTTTCGAAGCTCGTTTCGCCCGGTTGCAGCGAGATCACGGTACCCAATCCATTTCCATACACGACTTCAACAAAGGTCCCATCAGCGACTCCCGGATCGACGACATCACCGGTAAGCACGACGCGTCGACCTTCGATGAGCGGCGTCGCCATAAGACTGCTGACAACCGGAGCAGCGTTGTTGACTTGAATGTTGAGTTGGCTCTGATACTCGACTCCGTCGCTCCAGATCGAAAGCTTAACGGTCTTGTCACCGTCATCGCGGAACTTGTGCGTGATCGGACCGTCGATGCTGTTGATCGGCTCCATTTCCCCGTCGCCCCAGTCGATCACAATTTGATCGAGCGACTCATTGCCCGGATCGATCACGGAAGCCACGAAGGTCACCTCGACACCTTCATCCGTCTGATTGGTTGAAGATTGGAACGTGATGTTCGGCGCGACTTCGTCGATCTGGATTGATGTTCGGTATTCGTTGGAGGCACCATGTCGATCCTTGATGACGCCTCGAACATCAAGGGCTCCGTCCGAGCTGATGAACTCGGCAGGAACATCCACGGTGGGCGTTGAGACGTCCTTCCAGTGTGGCTCGATTTGGTCGCCGAAGTAGACGTCGTAGGTGAACCCGGCGGCGGTGTCAGTCGAAGACGGATCGAACGGATTGGCGAAGGAAACGGTTGCAGTGCCCGTCCCGCTGCCTTCGTTGACCGGACCACTATTGGTCAGTGAAGCCGTTGGAGCGACGTTGTTGATGGTGAGCTGCGTCGACGAAGTGACGCCCGACGCGTAGGTGCCCGTCACGTCGATCGTGTATACCCCATCGTTCACATCAGTCGGCAAGAGGCCCTCCAGCGTGCTCCAAGGAATGTTGCCCGACGCCGAACTCAGCAGCGGCGTCCCGTCGGAGAATGTCCATGCCACGGCCGAAGGACTGCCAAATGGCGTGGCGGCCAACGACAAGTCTTCTCCTTGGTTGATGCTGTACGGTCCGCCCGTAGGAACCGAGGTGATGCCCGCGTTGTAGTTCCAGGCGAGTTGGCCGGCCGGAGTCTCGGGACCGTACTCATCATCGAAGACATTGATGATGATCAGATCCTGCTTCGGTGAAGTGAACGTGTACGAAGCCGATGTGGCGTCGGGCCCGAGTTTGGTTGTGATGGACTTTCCGGGGTCGGTCGGGTCAACCTCCCAAAGGATCTCCCAGCCGATCACGTTATCGTCTCCCGGATCGGTCGCAGAAAGCGGGATTGTGAATTCTTCCCCGACGTTGACCGGCATGCTTGGTATCGCGCCAACGGTCGGGATGGTGTCGGTGACCGTCAGCGTCCGGAAGCGTGTGGTCGTGCCGAGTGAATTCGTCGCTCGCGCGGCGATGGTGTAGAGGCCATCGTCGTTAATACCCGCCACAGACAACAATTGAGACCAAGTGATGTTTTGAGTCAGGCCGGACGGTTCTTCGGGTTCCGCGAAGATTCCATCGTTGTCCAGATCCCATTCGACGCTACCGATCGGCGCGTTGCCGGCATAGTCGACGGTGATGTCGAGAGCGAGTGTGTCGCCTTCGGCGATCGTCAGTTGAGCCGGATTGAAGGTGATGATCGGCGCGCCGACTTGCTGGATATCTTCGATGGACACGTAATTGACTTGTCCGCGACCGACAGCACCGACCGTCCCATCGCCCGGCTGCGGATTCGTGTTGGTGACTTCCAGCCCATTGGGATCGAAAAGGAAACCGTCGCCAGGAAACACTCCTTCAGGGTTTCCACCGTCGATCGATGTCGTGTTGCTCGCCTCGAGGTTGTCGCCGCGAATATTGAATTGATCGCGTTCCGTGCCGCCGGAAAGCGAGGTATTGGATCCCGCTCCGATATCAAGAAGGTTGATCTCGTCTTCGCCCTGACCTCCCGTGAGAATCAGCGTCCCGCTGCTCGTCGTGTTGATCAGTGACTTGTCGTCGCCGGCTCCCAAATCGATCGTCGTGTTCGCGCTGACGTCGAAGACTTGCACTTCGTCCGCACCGCCGCCCGCGCTGATGTTGGTGCTGGTGACATTGGTACCGGTTGCATCACGCAACGTCAGCACTCCGCTGCCTCCACCCGTGCTAACGCCGAGCGATTCGATGTTTTCGAAGTCGACAACCACCGCGCCCGTCTTGACCCGCTGCAGCGTCGCTGCCTGCATCGAGTAGTCACGTGCCGTGCGAGTTCCGCCGGTCAAGACCTGATCCACCGAAAGCGAATTGGGCATCGAGTACAAAACGGCGGACTCGTTCGAAGAGTCGGCGTAGGTGACGCTCTGTGATGCTCCTTCGATGTCCACGGCGAAACCGAAGTATCGTCCGGAAGTCTCGGCGGAACCCGATTGAAGTCGGAAAGGTGCCACGTGCAAGTTCGGCCCACCAATTTCACTTATCTGTCCGATCCCGACGATCTTCCAGTCGTTCCCGGATTTTTCCAGGAGCAGTGGCGTGACCAACGGTGGTTCATCGACGCTGGATGTCGTTGGCAAAAAGTAGCTGAAACTGCTCAGTCGTCCCGGCTCATCGGGGAACGGCTCCTCGAGCACTACCAAGACATCATTGCTGTCGACTTTGCTTCTCCGAACAAGTGACCCACCAACGATTGGCTTGGCATCAAGACGCACCAAGGCTGCCGGTTGGTTCGACTGACCGGCCGTCGAAACGATCGCACCTTCGCCCGCCGCGACGATCGAACTTGGCCGATCGAGTCCATCAAATCCCGAGACGTTTTGACGCACGACTTGAACAAATTGAGCTTTCTCGGACGGCGCATTTCGCTCAAAGACCGATACCGTACCGCTATCGTTGGTGACGTAGATGAAGTCGCCCGCCGAGGACACACTGATGTCGTTGGGGCGATCCATGCCAATAACGCCATCGCTTCCGTTGACAATTTGCTCCTGCAGTGCGTAGGCGTTCGTCATATCGACGCGAACTTCTCGGAAACTCGTGACGCGATCGGATGAGTTACTGATCACGTACAGGTAGCTTGCGCCGGGCGCCCTCTTGGCTTCGATGCCAGAGACGGTGCCAAAGTTGAATTCGGTATCTCGAAGTGTTTGTCGAATGTTGAAGTGCCGGGCACTGGTACGATCGGCCGTCATCACTTCAATGTCTCCGTTCTGCTTCGCAACAAACAGTGTGGACGTCAGTGATGTGACATGAGTCGCCAGACCGGGACGTCGAGCTTCTGATGGAACGCCGTCCTGGGTATCTGCAGAGGTGGCCAGGCGGAACGTCCCGGTATTGGCATCCCGTACGTACGTTCGAGCGATCCATTGGTCTCCAAACGCGCCGCCACGCTCGTTGACCACGACCGTGAGGTTATCGCGGTTGACCGAGAACTGACCCAGGTCTTCGTCGAGAAACGACTGCTGGTAGATCTGTTGGAATTCCACGCCGACGACTTCTTGGTCGGTGACGAAGACGTTCGACTTCACATCGTCGAAGACCTGAATTCCCTGGAACGTGAGAACACCGCTTTCACGGTCGCGTCGGAAGATACCAAGATCACCGTTGTCTCCGACCACGTACACGAAACGCCCGTCGGGATTGCTGTGAATCTTCTGGAGTCCCGTCAGGTCAAGACCCTGTGCGTCATCGCGAAGATTCTCAAGAACCTGTTTCACGCCGAGCGTAAAGCGATCGACCACGATCAGCGACTGTCGATCCTGCGAAATCGCATACACTTCCGAGTCATCGATGCAGTTTTCGACCACCGATAGATTCGCGAAGTCGACGTGGACCCCTTCGGTGCCAAACTCATCAACGTTCGGGCGAGTGGCTTTGATGAAAAGCGGTTGACCAGCATCAATCAACCCGCCTGCATCTTTCAGGTAGCCCGCCGTCACTCCGCCGGCACTGTCGATCGATGTACCCGCAATGGAGGCGCTGATCGACAAGTCACCTTCGGGAACCAAGGTCGCCCAAATCGTTTTTGCGTTGAGCGCGGTCAGCTCGACTGGCTGGCTATCGGCAACGCCTTGGAATGTGAGCGGTTTCGTCGAGGGCGAAGCATTGTCGCCGACTTGGACGCCCAAACGCGGCGCCGCCAAGTTGAGGTCCGTCAAATTGACGAACAGCAACATGTCATAGCCGGTAAAGTCTTCGTCGGTTGTATCACCATCGCCATCAAGGTCGACGCGGAAGAGTTGTTCCGGGCCGATTTTGACTCGATACAGCGCCGCCAAGGCGTCCGTCGGGGCAGCTTGAAAGACGCCATTGGCGACGCTCAAATCGAAGTCAATCGAGGTGGAAAGCTTGAAGTCGTTTCCAAGGTTCGCGGCGTTGATTCCGTCAATGAATCCGTATTGGGAGGCGCCTCCGATCAAGCCTTCGATACGCGGCGTCGAAACCGGATTGGATTGCGCATCAACGACGAACGGATTGGCTTGAGTGATCGTGAAGTAGTCCGACGCGCCGTCGCCATCACCAAGTTTGTTTGCAAACGCTGGTTGTCCGCCGACCGAAGTGACTTGGCTGTTTTGGTTGATCAGCAGGTCGGTGTTGCCGCCGAGGATGATGCGTCCGCCGGAACCGTGTCGTGAATCACCCGAATCCAAATTGTTGCCGATCGCGCTCAAGCCACCTGAAACGTTGACGACCGCAGTCGAGTCGACATCTAACACCGTTCCGGCCAGTTTGATGGCTCCGCCGGCGCCACCACCGCCTGCTCCACCGAGTCCACCGGAACCACCATCGCCGCCGTCCTGGCCGTTGCCTCCGTCGCCGCCATCGCCTCCGGCAAAGCCACCGCTAATGCCCCCGGCACCGAGCCCGCCGATGCTTGCCGCGCCTCCGGCTCCTCCTTGGCCGGCAGATGATCCCGCTGAACCGTCGACTCCGTTCGGCGCACCGGTTGCCGAATTACCAGTGCCGCCGCCAGCGCCGCCGAGACTTGAGTTTCCGCCCACTCCGCCAATTCCCGGAGTTCCGTAACCGCCTTGTCCGCCTTTGGCCGCGAACGTCACACCACTTGCGACTTCCAGTACCCCGCCAGCAATCAACTCGAACGCGCCACCGCCGCCGCCTCCGGGACCGCCGCTGGATCCGGCACCGCCGGTGCCCCCGACACCCCCGCCCCCGCCGCCACCGCCATCGCCGCCAGGATCAATGTCGACTGCGGCTTGGCCGAGTACCTGCACGGAACCGGCGCCACCACCGCCACCGCCCGAGCCGCCAATACCGCCAGCTCCGCCGCCTCCTCCTCCGCCGCCACCACCGCCAGCTCCACCACCGCCGGCGGTGATGCGAAGTCCACTGCTGCTGTTAAAGCCCCCGTTGCCATCGGTCCCGGCACCACCTTCGCTTCCGAAGTCAGCCGACCCAGGGTTACCGGCGACGGGCGAGTAATACCCGGGGAAAAATGGATTGCCCTTGCTTTCGCGGTTTCCGCCTTGCCCACTCGCGCCAGGGCTGCCTTCATTCGCGCCCCCAAAGACGCCGCCCGAGAAGGTGATGCGCGAGTCCGAGATTCCGGCTCCTCCGCCAGGGCCGCCGAAACCTGCCGCACCGCCACCGTTACCGAAAGCACTACCGCCGGCCGTTCCGTCGGTGCCGAACTGTCCCGACGTTCCTCCCGTTCCAGCGAGACTTGGGGAGCCCGCGACTCCGGCGTTGAGCTGGTAGACAGCATTGGCTCCACGATCGGCCAACCGAACCACGGTCCCGCCAGCCCCGCCGGCGCCTCCCGTACCGCCGCGACCGCCGACTCCGCCGGTAGCGCCGTCGCCGCCAGTGCCACCATCACCGCCTCCGGCAACACCCTGACCTCCTGCGGGGGCAACGCTGGAGGACCAGCTCTGCGCATCACCGCCGGAAACATCAATCCTGACGTTCTGACCAATGAATGCGTCGTTTGCCACATTCAGAGCGAGAGCATTGGCTCCGGTAACGGTGATCGTACTGTTGTCAGGCACATAGAAGTCCCCGGCAAAATTGAATCGCGCGACGTATCGTTGGCCAGCTTGCGGAGTTCTCACGAATCCGAATCGGTCCAGGTACTCGATCGTGAACGGAATTCCGTTGAATGAATTGGAGGCGCTGCCGTCGACGGTCAGCGTTGCCGCGTCATCGCTTGGCGAGCTGCTGAGCATGTCGCCCGTGTGTAGAACGAGATTCACGGGCGTCGATCGATCGGACACGGCGGGAACCGGAGTCGGCATGATCGATGCCGGTGCGTCCGTCAGCAAAGCTTGAGAAATGAACAGGTTCTCGATCTCGACATCGTTCGGTACAAATGCGACGCTGATGACGTCGGTCATTCCGTTGAGCGTCTTCCTCGAACGACTTCCCTTCGCAACACTGATCGTTTCCCGAACAGTCGTCCCATTGGCGGTTGTGCCGACGAAAGTAATCGATGCCGGAAGCTCCGTGGCGTTCGAGAGATCCAGCTCACGGAGCGTGAAGCTTGTACCGTTGTCGGCGACGAGTGTTGCCGTCACGCCGCTGCCGTTGGTGCGAACGCGTCCATCGATCGCGAGCAATCCTTCCTCGGCGACGTCTTCCAAGGCCGAGAGGGTGATGCCCGATTGGCTGATGCGATTGCCTCGAAACGTGCTGATGCCGGCGTCTCGCATGAACTCACCGTAGTCGACAACGGTCTGCTTCGAAGCGATCGCGACAACGTTGTCGATCCGCAAGTTTGACGCGAGCTGGAATTGAACCTGTTTCAAGTAGCGGTTCAATTCCGGGAACGAAAGTGTCTGCACACGGTTGGATTCCGCCACGGTGAAACTCTTGGAGATCCGCTCAGTGATTCCATTGACGTAAGTCACGTAGAAGTCGATCGTGGCGGGCCCGACAATCGAGGAGGTGACATCGATCGAATACAACGCCATCGCGCTGTTGTCGATCGTCCTTCCACTTTCGGAAATCGGCGTTACGAAAACGTCAACGTTCACGACCGGTGTCGTCGGTACATCGTTCGCACCGTCGTTCACCAAATCGTATTGATAGACGACGTTGTCGATGTCGTGGCTGAACCCGATCCCGCTGGTTGCCGCGCTGATTTGGATGCGGCCTTCGTAGGGAGTCAATCCGTCGACCGTGTAGTCGGTGATCGGTGTCATGATCTCACGAGTGACCAAATCAACGAGCGTCACGCTGACTTTGGAGCCGCCGCCCGCATCGGGCCGAATCTTGATCCCCGCTCGCATCGGGTTACCGATTTCAAATGCCTTTCCGGAAAAGCCCGACACCAGATTCGCCGACGTCAGCTCGACACCATTAAAGTGAATCGAGACCGAATTGGGTCCGCTAGCGGTCTCATCCTGGGTGTCGAAACCGATGCCGAGCGATCCGGCGAAGTTTGGCTCGGGACCGAAACCGGTCGTCGTGTGACCGGCGTTTCCAAAGTTTGCGGTATTGAGCAGTGTCCATCCCCAGCCCTCCGCGTTATCTTGGCCGTTGGGCGCATCGGTCCTCAAGTCAAACGCGTATTCGGCGATGCCCGTCCAAGGCTCGAGCACTTGATTCGACGCGTAAGCGCCCGTTTGACTTGCTTGGCCCCTGTCAGTTAGACGCAAGTAGTCTCCGTCCCATCCGGAGACCGTTCGAACACCGGCGGAACCACCGATCGCGTAGCTTGCGTTGTCCGACACCGCTGCCTGCGTCACGACTTGGCTTGGACGAATCGTGATCGTTTCCGACGGGCTGGAAGTTCCGATGCTGGGCCCGTTGGTGAAGTCGGAGACAAACGCTCGTGACGCCAACACCTCGATACCATCTTCGCGATAGGTTTGCACTTGATCGGCAAACGTCTCGAAAGACAGCGTGGCGTTTTGAGCGGGCTTGGTGATCGTGTCAACGATCTGGTAATTCTCGAACTCGCCTTGCAAGCGGAACGTAACCGAGTCCAAATTCCTGAATCCGTTCAAAGTTGCAAACGTTGGGCCAGAACCGCTCGGGGCATTCACCCGCTGGGTGACGGTGCCGCCACCGGAAACGTCACCATAAAAGTCAACGAATTCATTCGCATCGGCGAAGCCAATGTTGACCGCGGTGACCTCGAGGGTGTCCAAATCAAACGGCCTCCCATCGACCGAAGTCACCGTCACGGTGTTGGACAGGTCTTCGGTGACGCCACCGTCAACCAACCGCATGGGTGAAGGAGTGCCCGAAAACGTCCGATTTGAGATTGAGTATCCGTTCTCCTCATAAGTGAACGAACCAGTGACCAAGCCATCAAACTCAAGAGTGGTGTCCGTCACCCCATTGCTCACCAAGATTGAATCGATCACTTGGTTTGGAAGATTCGAAAGGGTGAATGTCGTTGACACCCCTGTCGAAACGGAAACATCCTGGTAGCCCGTGGCTCCCGAGAAACTGAGTGGTGTGAATCCGGCCCCGGTCACCGTTAATGGGAGATTTCCCTCTCGAAGTGTGTCTTTGATTCGAATCGATTTGATCGTAAAGTTTTCGTTCTCGGTGTTTCGGATCGAAAGGGAGTTGCGTGCCGAAGCGCGCTCATCGACCGCCAAAACGTTTTTCGAAACACCATCGGGTGCCTGAGTGATCATGTCACCATCTACCGAGAAGCGAAGTCCGTTTTCGATGTACGTATCGGAGTTTTCGAGGCCGGCAAAGAGGATCGCCTCTTGCGCGGAATAATCGATCGCTCGAATTTCGACATCCGATGCCATCGTCCAGGTGAGTCTGCTGATCGATCGGCGGAACGTCGGTGCCGCAATCGTCGCAAACGGCTCGCCTTCGCTGAAAGTCAAGTCGAGAGTTTGAGTCGTATCGTCGGAGAGCGTCGCCGTCAAAGCGATGGTGCGTGTCCCCGAACCGCTGGTGGAGCGAATGTCGAAGGAACTCGGTGTAAAGAGCTTGCCACGGGTGATGTCCAGGGAGAGCTGATCATTGGAAGCGTTGGACCGTACGGCCCCCGAGTTCGGACCAAGATTCACCGGAACGAGAATCCCACTCGTCGCGAGGGTGAGATCACCGAGAGTAAACGATCGACTCGCCGACCCGATCGAATCGAAGTCAACGTTCAACTCCGTCCGTCGAAGTACCGTGCTCCGATCAGGAGCAAAGACGTCACCGCCAAAGTCGAGCGAAACGCGGTCGGAACCACCTTGGTCGCCCGAATCGAGATCGATTTCGCCGAAGGTATCCGTGACCGTTGTCGTCACCACATCGAGCGTATCGCTTCCCGTCCCTGCAAGAATCTTGGTGCGACCCACGCCACCGGTCCCGACGACAACGACCGGACTTCCCGATGGATTCCCTGACACAATCGGATCGGCCGTGAGCGAAAGGTCCGACAGACTCCATGCGATCGGTGATGAGTTGGCCGAGTTGTCGACCACCAGTTGTTCGATGTCGAGACGCAGGTTGTTGAACTCGGTGGAAGTCGGAACGCCCTCGATGGGAACTCGAATCGAATCATCGTTGCCGCCGCCGCGAACGACCGTCAGTCCGTCCAGGCTGGCGACCCGAACGTCATCGAGCCCCACACCACCGTCGAGGACAAGTTCGGTGGGTGGGACAGACGGATCGCCGCCGTTGTTTGGTCCCATCGTCGAAGCGTTCTTTGCCGTGTCCAAAACAGCCGTATCGTTGCCTTCCCCAAGAAGCAGTAGCAGGTTCGTCACGCCGGTCGTCGAGATTTTGCCGGCGCTCGCGCCGCTGATTTCGTAAGTGTCCGCGAGCGTCGAATCTTCGATGGTGGCATTCATCGCGTCCTTGAGCGAACTCAGGTCGACATTGACGCGGTCGATCGCCCGGCGATCACCCATCACCGTGATCGCCGCACCGGCGTTGAGGATCTGAACTTCGTCGGGCTCCGTGTCGATGCCCAAATCGATCGACGTGACGTGCGAGACATCGCGGATTCGGACGTCATCGCCGCCGCCGCGCGTTTGAACGGTCAGACGAGCCTCGGTGTCGGTCACCGTCACCAGGTCTGGTGAGTTGCTCAACTCCAGACGCAAGTCTTCGAGGTGTGAAAAGTTGATCTCTCCGGCGAGTTCTCGACCGCTGACCTGGCCCGCGCCAACGTCCAGTGAGGTGGCTGTATCGGAGGCAATGGTCAACCGATCATTCGAACCAGTACCGCCGTTGATCGTTAACGTCTCGCGGATGCCAAAGAGGCTTGGCCCGACTCGCACGGTGTCGCCGCCGGCACCCAAGTTGATCTCCGTCGGCGTGGAAAGGCTGGAGACATCCAACTGATATTCGCCGGTACCGGTATTCGCGACGGCAGTCCCGAGATCCAGCGTGATCGATTCGAAGAGGTCGTAGCGAACACCCTCCGATGCACTGCCCATTCCCAATCCAGTGATGGTCCTCTCGCTCAGCGCGCCAACTTTGGTGATCAAGTTCGACGCGTCGTTCACCTTCAACTCATCGTTCTGCCCAAGTCCACCGTCGGCATTGAAGCGGCCGCGAATTTGATCCACGCCGGACGCGGCACTTCCGACCGTGATCAGGTCGTCTCCCGCGCCCGCGAAGACGTTCAACACCGCGGGATCGTCGACGACTTCAACCGTCAGGTCATCGCGGCCCGCACCGAGCGTCACATCGATCCGTTCAACGCCGATGAAATCGACCGGATCGCCCAGTTCAATCCCGGTCAATCGCGTGGTGTAACCGTTGTCGGTGCTCGCGATCAAGGAGCCGGTCATCCCTAACAGTGACCCGCCGCTCGCATCGAACCGCAACTCGTCGGCGCCGCTTCCGGTGTCAATCTGAGTCGTTGCCCGGAACTCATTCAGTCGTTGGGCTGCACTGGAAAGCGTGACCCGATCGTTGCCCGCACCAGTGGAGAGCGTGGTTGCGAGATCCAGTTGCCGGATGTCAAGTGTGTCGGCGTCGGGACCGGTTGTGATGTTGGCGTTTGTGCCGCCGTTGATGTCGGCGTTGAAGAGTAGTGAAGCGCCAACGTCACCCGCTTGCACCAACGTGTCGATCTTGATGGTCAGCAGATTTTGCAGCGAGATCTTGGCGCCCGCTGGGAAGCTCGCGTCGTCGGGCAGGTTCAAGGTGATGGAGCCTGCCGTCGCGGAGAGGCGGCCGTCGCTTGTCAGCGCGAATGATTGCCCGCTGCCGGCTGCCTCCTCGATCGAGAACTCGACGTCCCCAGAAGTCGAAGTCAGGTTCTTCACGCTGATGTTGTCGGCAAGCTCTTTCAGATAAATCCCGTTGTTGCTGAAGGCTTGCAGCGCACCAGTTGCCGTCGAGGCGTCGATCTCGATCGCGTTACCCGACTGACCAATCGAACGTGCATCGAGTTTAATCGTGCTTCCGGCGATGAGCGTGGACGGGTCGACGTCCAAAGCGTGATTCCCATCCGCGTCGTCTTCAAGAATATCTCCGACCGTGAAGAGATCGATCATTCCCGCGGCGGTGACGTTGTTGACGTCGACCGACCCGTTGCTGTGGAGGAAGAAGATGTCGCCGGATGCGATCAGGGTCACATCGGTCGCTCCGTCGGCCAACTGTGACTTCGATTCGAATCGGCCGCTCGCTTGGTTTGCGGAAACGCCGATGTTGCCGGATTTGGCTTCAAGCTTGAGCGTGGCGGTCTCGATCTCATGATTCTCACCAACACGGGTGATGTTACCGGTGTTGGCCAGGATCGACGTGGAACCAAACGGATTGTCGACGTCCGAGCTGACGATCACTCCCTGCGCGTTTTGAACGTCGATGACGGTTGAACCGACGGATGCGTTCAGCGTGACAACGGACAGCGTGTCGGTAATGCCGAGTGTCTTGTTAACTTGCACGCGACCGGCGGGATTGAAGACGTCAATCTTCTGGAGTTTCAGATCCCTCGGCGATTTGTTTTCAATACTCACGCCTAAAAACGACTGCTCTCGTTGCACCGTAGCACTGCCCTTCAGGGTCCGGGTGCCAACGTTGCCGGGCATCTCGAAGGAAACGCTGGACAGCGAATCGCCTCGATTGATGATCGGGTCGACGGTGATGGTCGAGCCGTCATCGACGAATTCGACACCCCGCTTGGTCGTCGCATTGCCGTTGGCATCGATCACCAGCACGGGGCCGGTATCGGCAACACTGATCGCCGCATTGAAGTCAATTTCCCGTGCGATGTTCTCGGTCGGAACATCGGGCGAATCTGTTCCGCGGCCGTCGCCTTTTCGTTTTCTGGTCGATGTCTCCCGGATCGAACGACTGCTGGGGACGTCGGCCTTGACGATCAGTGACTTGGTCGTCAAAGCGGCAGCGGAGTTGGCGTAAACGTCTGACGTGACCGTGGTCACATTCTCGGCGATGCTGTCCAGCGGCCCCGTCGCCGACGGACTGAGCCCATAGGTGTCTGCGAAGGTGTTGATTCCCGGGTGTTCGGAAACGAGGTCGATGCTGTTGCGTCCCAGGATGGTGGAACCCAAAAGGGTAATGTCGGTCTTCGTCGTGCTGGACAGATTTCCTTTCGCGCGGACCGTGCCGTTCAAACCCACCGGGCCTCGTGCGTCGCCGCGAACCTTGGCGTCGAGCCGTTTGACGCGTGAAATGACATCGACGTCTTGGCCGATGAGGTTCGCAGCGAAGATGTCAACGTCGACCGTCGTGTTGATCGTCGACTTGGCGTCCACATCGATGTTGTTGACGAAGGAGAATCCGCGGCCGTCCATGAAGGCCTCTGCATCGGACCAATGGTCGACTTCGGCGATGACCTTGAGCGCATTGAATGCGTCCAAGTCGGCGTTACCGGAAACAGCAACGTTGGTGTTGTTGGTGACTTCGATAACCGAGTCCGCTTCGGAGAACGGGAACAGGGCTTTGTCACCTGCTTGCGCGTCGGCATCGACCCTCTCGTTGGAAAGCGCAGCGATGGTCACGTCGTTCTTTGAATCGATGCGGGCAATCGTCCCCACTGTCACTTGCGAAAGCGTGTCGACGACCGACTTCGAGTTGGTGTTACCGATCGCTAGCGCGGCAAAGATTTTACCGTCGCCGTCCGCAAACGTGTTGTTGTAGGCATGCGACTTGATGACCACATCGGTGGTCGTTGACTGAAGGAGCGATCCGGAGCCGATCGTTGTCGCCGCGCTCCCTTTCGCTTCGGCGGTCGCTGTCGAACCACTGATCGCGACCAGGCCACCACGACCGGCATTGGATTTGGCCTCCGAGCGGCTTGCGCTCAAGACGCCGTCCCGAGTGACATTGAAAAGCGACTGGACATCGACACTGGATCCCACGACCACTGACCTGTCTCCGACAACCGCTTGCACGTTGGGATCGATCGTCGAAGTTGCGAACGTCGCACCAAACGCGGCGACGCCGACATCCACGCCCAACGCGGCAGCTTTGGCTTCGTGATCGGCCGATCCAATCACACTGACTGCACCGCTCGAATAGACATTCGAGTTGGCACCGATCGATGCCGCCACCTCGGGGTTCACCGTTGCCCTTGCGTCGGTGCCCGTAGCGGTGATCGCACCGGCTGAGATACCGACGGCATGAGCCATCCTCCCATCTTGGTTATTGTTGATGTCGCTGGTTGCGGCGATGTTGATGTTGCCGACACGATTGAGGTCGCTCCCGATGGTCACATCCTGCGTGAAGGCTTCGACCTTTGAGGAGGAGTTAACGTGTGCCCCGGAGATACCTGCCGCGGCGAAACCAAGCGACCCCGTGCCCGAAGTCGCCAAGAAGTCCGCCGAATGTTTCGAAAGGACGTCGACCGACTTGGCATTCGTGATCTCGACGCCAGACCTCAACGAAGCGCTTCGTGCTCCGTTGTTGGCGATCCGCGCGTAGGAAGCGGCTCCGGCGAGTAGACCGCCAGACCCGGAAATCGCGAGAGCACGCAGTGACTCGTCACTGACAGCGTTAACTTTGACGTTGCCACCGGCCGTGATGATGACGTTTTGACCGACGGATGCTTCGACCGGTGTTGTGATGTCCAGAAGCGCGATGCCAGCGCCGAGGCCAACCTTGCCGACGGCCACGCCACCGCCGTTGAGTTTCATGTCATTCTTATCGAACGCTTCGACCTCGACGACATCGCCCGCGGTGATCGTCGCTGATGGCAGAATCAAAGCACGCGTTTCGGACGAATGCACCGTCGTTAACTTACCCACGAAACTGTCAAATTGTCCGAGCGCGCGGGTGAAGCCTTGACCAGCGAAGCGCGTGTTGTCGGTGCTGTTACTCGCTTCGGCCGACGAGTAGCCCGAATCCACATTTCGGGCATTCTCGATTTGTTGCTCGGTATCCGAGTTGACCGTTTGATTCGAGGCCGATCCGTCTTCGTTGTATCCCTGGAGCGGGTTCGCCGTTTCGCCACCGACCGAATAGTTGCTGCCGACATCACCGCCGACCGTCCAACGAGAAATTCCACCGGCGACACCCACAAGTCCAACCGCTCCGGCCGCGGCAGTGGAGCGGACGAATCGCGTCGAGTTGGCGGCAACACGAATGTCACCACGCGCCCTCACTTCGCCACCGATTTGGGCGATCGTCGAATTGTCGATCGTTCCAACGTCGACACCGCCGCCCGCGCCGATTCCTCCCGAACCTCCAAGGGCACCGGCGACACTCGTCGAACCGATTCCGTTCATCGCGATCACGTAGACGTCTTGCAAAACGTTTGCCGCGGAAGAGTTGTTCGAGGCCTGGTTGACTCTCGCACCATTCTGAATTTCAGCGGTAGTATCCGAGTCATATTTTTGCCAGTTGACCGCGCCGGCTAGCCCGAGGGATGATCCGGCCGCTCCAGCGACGGAGAGTAGGAAGGTATCTTCCGACGAGAATGCGCTGACGCCGACGCCGCGAATGGCAACGATCCCCGCGTTCCCATTGCTTTGTCGTCCATTAAAAATTTGCAGCGGAGCCGCGTTGCCGCGTGCATCGATGGTGCTGCTTCCGATCGATGCGGTAGTCGTCTTGTCGAGTAGCGCCAGTCCGATCGATCCAGCGAGTCCGCCACCCGCTGCGCCGATGCCGACACCGCCGGCAATGATGTCGGCGTCGGTCAGATCCTCGGCTGTGACGAAGACGTTGCCACCCGTTGAGACGGTTCCGCCGTTGCCGATTCTCGCGATGGTCGTGTTGTTCAAATCAAACGCGACAACCGATCCACTGGCTCCAACGGGCCCCGCCGACCCGCCGAGCGAAACGGCGACGTTGACCAAGTCCTCTTCGTTGAAGGCGCGGACGGTGACGTCCTTTGCCGCATCGACCTTCGCCCCGTTTTTGATTTCCGCGGTGGTATCAAGGTCGAAGAAGACAAGGCCGACGCCTCCCGAAGCGGCGAATTGACCCGAAAGCGACAAGGCGCCCACCACAAATCGTCCGAAGACGTCGTTACCGGCGGCGACGTTGACCGATTGGTCGCTTCCCGGCGTCGGAGTGTTTTGGTTGATCTCTGCCAAATTGCCGATCGATGCGGTGGTCGTCTCCAGGATTCCGGAAATCCCAAGCGAAACAGCCACACCAATGTCTTTGGAACCGCCGGCTCCGACCGAGTACAACTCGAGCACCGATTCGCTGGTCGCGGTGACGCTCACCCCTTTGAATCCGTTCAGCTCCGCCGGAGATGCTTTTCGGTTTGTCAGGTAAGACGGATCGAGATCGAACGCGGTATGGGTGTAGTCGAGATCGCCAGCGCCTAGAACGCCGCCATCGAGATCCACGCCGACATTGAAGTTGCCGGTTGCGACACTCAAGCCCGATCGCAAGGCATGCGCATCGATCTTGGCGTTGTCAGCGACCGTGGCGGTGGTGACCTTGGTGATGACGGGTACCGCCATCGCGCCGGCGCCGCCAACATTCTTGATCCCGATACCGAGTGCGCCCGAAATCACCTCGTGTTTGTACTCATTGTCCGCGGCCACCACGACGTTGCCTTGTGCGTTGATCGTCGCGGCTGCCCCCACGTCGGCCTTGGTTGTCAAATCATAAACGGAAACCCCCACACCGAACGCGGCACCGACTTTTTTCCCGGCTCCGATCGAACCGGAAACCGATAACGCTTCTTCGGTGGAATAGGCATCGAGAACGACATTGCTTTCAGCTTCGACGTTTGCCGACGATCCGATCCGTGCTTCGGTTTCTTTGTCAATAAAGGCGACATCCAAACCGGCACCGATCCCGCCGTTGCCGAAGGAAACCCCCACACCGAACGCGGCACCGACTTTTTTCCCGGCTCCGATCGAACCGGAAACCGATAACGCTTCTTCGGTGGAATAGGCATCGAGAACGACATTGCTTTCAGCTT
>JBCBLJ010000887.1:0-3305 GCA_038520195.1 Planctomycetota bacterium | reverse complement strand
CGGGCGCTAAGGCAGCGACGCGCGAAATTAGGCAGCTCGGCGACGGCGGCTTCGCATGCGATCGTTGGGCGAGGCAAATGTGACGACCCTTGCCTGCCACTCAACCCTCGCGTGATCCGCCGAGCAAGACTTCCAATCGTCCTTCGCGTTCTCGCACGCTGAAAGTCCGCTGCAACGGTTGGCGGTTGACGGTCTGGATTCCCGTTGACAACTCATACTGCCATCCGTGCCAGGGACAAGTCACGCAGGTGCCATGGTCGCCAGCGGTGAGTTCGCCGCTAGCGATCGGTCCTCCCTGGTGCGCACACAAACCGTCGAGCGCGTACCAGGTTTCGTCGACGAAAAACAACGCGATCACTTCGCCGCCGACAGCGACTTCGTGCGGCGCCGCACGTCGCAACTGCAGTGCGTCTCCGAGGTCCTTCCAGTGGTCACAATGATCGTCCATGAGGCTCGTTTGTAAGATTGCCGGGTTCGGTTGACGGAGACTTCCAAGATGCGGTTCATGCGGGCAAGAGACGCTACGTGCGCGCGAGGGATAGGGCTCGGCCTTTCCACCCGCTGCCGGTGAAACCGCCCGCCGATACAATCATCCCCTCGACACAATCAGCCCCGTCGATCCATCAAACTTAACAGTCTTGCAGGAGCCCTGGGCCCCGCGACGAAACTCGCATTACCGATTGGCGTTGCTTTCGCTGATCGCGGTTGCCTTCTCCAACCATCTGACCCGCGCCGAGGACGCCGCGATGCCAACCAAAGTGACCGAAATTGAGGGGATCTCTGAATACTCCCTGGGCAATGGCGCGCGCGTCTTGCTGTTCCCCGATGCCAGCAAGGAGGTGGTCACGGTCAACATGACGGTCTTCGTCGGCTCTCGGCATGAGGGCTACGGCGAAGCTGGCATGGCGCACCTGCTCGAGCACATGCTCTTCAAAGGAACCCCCGGGCATCCCGAGATCCCCAAAGTCCTCCAGCAGCGCGGTGCGCGATTCAATGGAACCACCTGGGTGGATCGAACCAATTACTACGAAACGCTGCCGGCCAGCGAAGAGAACTTGAAGTTCGCGCTCGATCTGGAGTCGGACCGATTGATGAACAGCTTCATCCGCGGCGAGGACCTCGAGAGCGAGATGACGGTCGTTCGCAACGAATTCGAACGCGGCGAAAACTCACCCTTCAGTGTGCTTCGGCAACGCATGCAGGCCTGCGCCTACGAGTGGCACAACTACGGACAACCCACCATCGGAAACCGCAGCGACATCGAACGGGTGCCGGTCGTGAACCTGCGTCGCTTTTATCGCAAGTACTACCGGCCGGACAATCTCATGCTGATCGTGGCGGGCAAGTTCGAACCCGATCGAGCACTCGAGCTGATCGCCTATTCGTTCGGCAAGCTGGAATCGCCCGACGTGCCGCTCGATCCAACCTACACCACCGAGCCGCCACAAGATGGCGAGCGAACCGTGGTGCTTCGCCGTGTCGGGAATGTGCAGTTGGTCGGGTCTTGCTATCACGTCCCCGCCGGAAGTCATCCCGATTTCGCGGCGATCCGAGCGTTGTCCATTGTCTTGGGCGACGAACCCAGCGGGCGACTCTACAAACGAATGGTCGAGCCTCAAGTGGCCAGCAACGCCGGTGCCTTCGCGTTCGCGTTTGCCGAGCCCGGCCTGATGATGTCGATCGCGGAAGTTCCCGAAAACGCTTCATTGGAATCAGCGCGGCTCAAGTTGATCGAGACTTTCGAAGAGTCCTTCTCCGATCAACCGGTAACTCAAGAGGAGGTCGATCGGGCGAAAGCGAAAATCCTCAAACAGCGCGAAATGGAAGCCAACGATACCGATCGATTGGCGGTTTCGCTCAGCGAATGGGCCGCCCAGGGTGATTGGCGTCTCTATTTTCTGTTCCGCGACATCGTCGAAGAGCTAACCATCGAGCAGGCCCAGACCGCCGCGGAACGCTACTTTGTGCGCAACAACCGAACCGTCGGCTTGTTCATTCCCAGCGCAACGTCCGAGCGGGCCGTCATCCCCGAAACACCGAATTTGCTCGCCCGACTCGACGGCTACAAGGGACGAGAGACGATCGAACAAGGCGAGCAGTTTGACCCGGACCCGGTCGCGATCGAAGAACGAACACAGCGTGGAACACTGCCGTGCGGCATTCAATACGCGCTACTCCCGAAGAAGTCGCGTGGCGAAGTCGTCTCGATCCGCCTCGCGCTGCGCTATGGGACGCCCGAGAAAATGAAGGGGCGTCGAGCGGCGACGGAATTGGTCGGATGGCTCATGAGCCGTGGCACGACGAACCGCAACTACGAAGCGATCCAAGATGAGCTGACTCGGTTGCGAGCCGAAATGCAGATCAACGGCGTTCCTGGACTTTTGGACGTGACGGTCCGTACGAAACGAGAGTTCCTCGACGACGTGATCGAACTCTTGGGAGATGTGCTTCGGAACCCTGAGTTCAGCAGCGAAGAACTCGACCTGATTCGTCGTCAAATCGTGACGCAACTTCAGCAGTCTTCTTCGGAGCCGAATGCGTTGGCACCGCGCAACGTTCGACGGACGCTTTCGCCCTATGGCAAAGAGGATATTCGCTATGAGCAAACGCTTGAGGAGGAGATCGAGATGTTTCGGTCGGTGACGGCCAAAGAGATCCGTGCACTCTATCAAGAGCTATTGGGCGGCCACGTCGGTGAACTCGCCGCCGTCGGCGACTTCGATCCAAAAGCTCTCTGTGATTCGGTCCAGTCGCAGCTGGCTTCCTGGAAGACGGAGGTTCCGTATGAGCGTGCTGGCCGACCGGCAAACTCCGAAATCGCCGGCTCTCTGACCGAGATCGAGACACCCGACAAAGCCAATGCCGTGTTGTACGGTGCGATGCAAATCGAGTTGAAGGACACCAACCCGGAGTACGCATCGCTCGTCCTCGGCAACTTTATCCTCGGCGGCGGATCGCTCAGCAGTCGCCTGGGCGACCGTGTTCGACAGCAAGAAGGATTGTCCTACGGCGTTAGCACTGGCGTCGGGGCTCGCGCAAAGGATCATCGCGTGGACATGACGCTGTATGCGATCACCAACCCAGAGAACATGGACAAGCTGATCGAGGTCATTCGCGAGGAACTAACCCTTCTTAGAGAGAATGGTGTGACCGAGGACGAACTCGCTCGGGCGAAGACCGCCTACCTGCAATCGCGGAGGGTCGGGCGAACCAGCGACATGCCGCTAGCGGGCGAGCTGATGGGAACACTCTTCTTGGATCGCACGATGCAGTACGCGGCCGATCATGCCGCCCAAATCGAGTCG
>JBCBLJ010000309.1:0-8811 GCA_038520195.1 Planctomycetota bacterium | reverse complement strand
TCGAAATAGGCCATCTCGGGTTGGTAACCCGCCTCGACAAGGGTCTCGAAGCCGGCTTTGACCAACTCGCTCACGCCGCCACACAAGACCACTTGCTCGCCAAACAGATCGGTCTCGGTTTCTTCGGCGAAAGAGGTTTGAATGACTCCACCCCGCGTCCCACCGATTCCCTTGGCGTAAGCGAGGCCGATTTGCTTCGTCGACTCCGCTGCGTCTTCACCCAACGCGATCAGGCACGGAACACCGCCGCCCTTTTCGTATTCGCTTCGCACCAGATGGCCGGGGCCCTTGGGTGCGACAAGTAAGGTGTCGATCCCCTTGGGCGGAACGATTTGTTCAAAATGGATATTGAACCCGTGCGAGCACATCAGAATGTTGCCGTCGGACAGGTTGGGGAGGATCGACTCGCGAAAGACGTCAGCTTGCACTTCATCGGGGAGCAAGACGTTAATGACATCTGCTTCCTTGGTCGCTTCGGCGATCGATTTGGGTTCAAACCCGTGCGAGACTGCCAAGTCATAGTTCGCCGAACCGGGACGTTGCCCGATGATCACGTTGACGCCACTGTCGCGAAGGTTTTGGGCTTGAGCGTGTCCTTGGGAACCGTAGCCGAGAATCGCGACGGTCTTGCCTTTGAGGTGCGAAAGGTCGGCGTCGTTTTCATAGAAGATCGTGGCAGGCATGGCGTTTCGTTTCAGCGAAAGGGGAAGATGTCGGGACAGACGCCGATCGCGGTGACTTCGGCGCGAGGGAGAAGAGACGAGATCGTTCGAGTCAAGCCGTGGCTTTCGAGGTGGTCCCTTCGGCAACGGCGATTTTTGATTCGCTTCGTACCATGGCGACGCGACCGGTTCGAACCAATTCCGTGATCTTGTAGGGCCGGATGCGTTCGATGAACGCCTGGACCTTGTTTTCGCGCCCGCTGATTTCGATCATCAGTTCCTCGGGGCCGACGTCGACGATACGGCCGCGGAAGATATCGACCAATTCACGAATCTCGGCGCGTTTCGGACCCGCCGGCGCGGTCACCTTTACCAGTAGCAGATCACGTTCGACAAAGTCTTGGGCACTCACATCGATCACGCGAACAACGGTCACAATCTTTTCGAGCTGCTTGCGTACTTGCTCGAGAACACGGTCATCACCGACAACAACGAAGGTCATACGGGACAGAGACTTGTCTTCGGTTTCGCCGACAGCCAGCGAATCAATGTTGAAGCCGCGGGAGGCGAGCATCCCAGAGATATGGGCGAGCACCCCCGGAACGTTCTGGACAAGCGCCGAAAGAACGTGTCGATCGATGGGGTTGGGCATCCGTCTGTAGACCATGCGTTGGGGAAAAGTACGCAAAATTCGAGCCGAGTAGAATAGTTTTGGCATGCTCCCCCAGCAAGGGCTAAGGGCAGGACCGACTGACCCGAGGGCTCTCCGGCGTCGTGTTTTGTCAGTCGAACTCGTTCCAGGGGCGTCGATCCCCTCGCAATCAGACGATCGTGTTACGATCTTTGACAGCGATTCCCACCCCCACCTTTTGAGTCAATCATGATCGTGATCCCTCGTGCTGGCGTCCTTTGTGTGCTTGGCGTCCTCTTCCTTTCCAACGTCGCTGTCGCGGAAGACTGGGCGCAGTGGCGAGGTCCCGGGCGAGACGCTCGGTCGAACGAAAAAGGCCTGCTCGAGTCTTGGCCGGAATCCGGACCACCGTTGGCTTGGCGAGTCGACGGAGTCGGCGGTGGCTTTGCGAGTTTGGCCATTTCGGATGGCACCATCTACACGCTCGGCGATTTCGGTGACGGAAGTTATGTGGTCGCGATCTCCGAACAGAATGGCAGTCCGCGATGGAAAACGCGGATCGGCGAATCGGGTGGTCACCGCAAATATCCCGGTCCCCGAAGCACGCCCACCGTCGACGGAGATCAAGTCTTCGCGCTCAATCAGCACGCGGATCTCGTCTGCCTCGATGCCCAAACCGGAAAGGAGATCTGGTCACGCAATCTGGTGGCGGATTTTGGGGGAAAGATGATGTCGGGATGGAAATACAGCGAATCACCCTTGGTCGACGGTGAGCGAGTCGTTTGTACGCCCGGCGGCAAAGACGGCGCCGTGATCGCGGTGGATCGAAAGACCGGCAAACGGATCTGGCAGACAGAGGAATGGACCGATCCGGCCGGATACTCGTCCGTCGTGATCGCAACCATTCACGGCGTACGCCAATACGTCCAACTGACCGGTCGTAGCGTCGCCGGGATCGATCCAAAAACGGGCGACGTGATTTGGCGCGCCGATCGCGAAGGCAAAACAGCCGTGGTGACGACACCGATCATTCAGGAGGACCTGGTGTTCGTGACTTCGGCGTACGGCGTGGGCTGCAACGCATTCAAAATCAGCCAGTCCGGCGATGCTTGGGCGGCCGAAGAGATTTACGCCAACACGGGCATCGCGAACCATCACGGCGGCGTTGTGCTATTGGACGGACACGTGTACGGGTCGAGCGGAGGCACCTTTCGCTGCTTGAATCTCGAAAGCGGAGAGTTGGCGTTTAACGAACGAAGCGCCGGAAAAGGTGCGACGGTGTTTGCCGATGGACACTTTTACTTGCGGAGCGAAAACGGACCGGTCGCGTTGATCGAGGCGACGCCCGAAGGCCTGGTCGAACGGGGACGTTTCGATCAACCCGAACGCAGCCGCGCGAAAGCCTGGGCTCATCCGGTTGTCGCCAACGGCAAGCTCTATCTTCGCGATCAAGACGTCCTGCTTTGCTACGACGTCTTGAAGGACTGACGACGGCAAGTCGCCGCCCGAAATCCATTCCTTGGAGAATTTGTTCCGATTGTGCCGAATAGTTCAATCCTGCCGATAGGAATGCCGAAACCACAATCGTGTCCGATTCACACGCGGAGAACACGGCGACATTCGTGCTTTCCTCTGGCTTGACGATCGGCACCCGCGTCCCTATGCTTCGGCGTTTAAGTTGATTGCTTATAAGGGTTTACAGCGATCATGGCTCTCCCTCGAGGGCGATGTCGCACAGCGGGAGTCGTGAGTGACCAAGAAAGACATCGTCCGTACGATTTCTGACGAAGTGGGCCTGACGCAGCAACAGACCAAGAAGATCGTTCAAAGAACGTTCGACTCGATCATCGACACCCTCGTCAGGGACGGTCGGATCGAGCTACGGAACTTTGGCGTTTTCGAAGTCAAATCGCGGGCGGCCCGACGGGCCAGAAACCCGAAGACAGGTGACGAGGTCATTGTGCCTGAGAAGCACGTTGTGACCTTCAAACCTGGAAAGTACATGGAGGCACGAGTTCAGGACGCCGAGCTGGGCGGAGACCACCAAACGGTGCAGAACCCGACCAGCGAAGTTGAACTCCAATCCAAACCACCTGCCAATCCGAACTCCGGTCGCTGGGACGAAGACTGACCACGGCCGCAAGATCGCAAGACTGTTCACGGAGGAACCCATGCGACGCTTGTTCCAAATCACCATGCTCGCCTTGTGCGTCAGCACCACCGTCGGTTGCTTCGTACCTATCTACTCGGCTCGGCCCGAACGTCGCGTTCAGCAGCTGCTGTATACCTCCGAGGATATGCGATCCTTGGTCGATGAATGGGAGCGATTCTGGTTCCTCGATTCACCCAGCCACCTGACACCGATCCGAACGCACGGCGGCATCATGTAGTCAGCATCGGCTGGCTCGTGAAATCAAACGTCAGTTGTGCCGGTCGATGGACGACCTCGATCGGAGCACACGCCCGCAGTTCCGCTGCGCCGGCACCGGCTCGCGTCCACTCGCGCAGGTCTCCGTAGCCTGTCGGCGGAGTGATGATGCTGATGGTGGCGCCACTCGCGGCGATCACCCGAGCGAGTCGCTTCGCGCCGCTCAGCCCCGGGGAGTCATTGTCGGCGATCACGGTCGCTTTGCGCACGCCCTGCTTTTCGACGTAGCGTCGAACCTCATCGGTCGATGTGCCACAACTGGCGCGTCCAACGGCCCAGAGTCCAAGGCCCAAGGCGGCCGCCGTGTCCGAGGCACCTTCGGTGATCCATAGTCGGCTCTGATCGACGGCCGTCTCTCGTGAGAGAAACATGCCGCTACGGCTTTCCCGGCGCGACCATTTTCGACGTTCGCATCTTCGCCAAGGCAGTGCGACAAGGCGAACTCCAACAACCCTTGCGCTGGCATCACGCATGGGCCAAGTGGATGCCGTTGCCGCACCGTTGAGGCCCACACGCAGCGACAGCAGCGAGGCAACCGTCAAACCGAGTCTGATCGCGAGTCGCTGACGCGTCTCGTGGTTGTGTCGTTCGAAGGCGTCGCGTGCAAAGGCCGTGTGACCATCGACGTCCGATTGACTCATTCGGTCGCGATCGGGGTTCTGCGACAGAGCGGGGCTCTGCGGCAGGACGGATGCGGTGCTCACAGAACCGGCCGGATGCCCCCCCAATGAATCCGCGAGAAAGACAAGTGCGTCGGCGAACGAACACCCCAGCCACCAGCGAAGCGTCTGGATCCCGTCGCCTGGAAGAATCGGACTGCCGGCGGTAAAGCATTTCCGGCAATGCACCGCGCCACGCGCCTCGAATCCGTGAAACACGCTGAACCGATCACGTCCGCCACACTTAGGGCAGGGGTGGCCTCGTCCATCGAGGGCGCTGGATGGTAATCCCGCGCGAGCGAGGATCTCGCCCCATCGACCCTCGGATGCTGTTCGAAGTTCGTGAACGTCCAAAAATGGCATTGAGGTCTCCCGATTCCGCGCGACGCAGCCTCATCTGGTTGTGGTTTCGTCATTCCGCGGGCGTTACCATCGGGCGACCACCGATCAATCCGATTCGGCCTTCGGTGTCGGTCGTATCGAACAGGCACTCCTGGCGTCCCAGTCGCGACATGCAGTTTTCAGTCCGCCATCTTCTTTCGTTATTGCTGCTTTGCGGTCTGGGATTTCCGATCTGGATGGAGTCCCGGCGTCTTAGCGAGGCGGAGTTGGAGCAATTGAATCTTTATTCCGAATTGTCTGCCGAACAGGACGAACTGGCATCTTTCGGTGCGAGTCCGGAAGAGAGGTGGCATCTTGTTGACGAGTACGATTCGATCATTGCACTCGCGGAGATCGCCAAGTCGGCGCGGCAGACGATTCAGCGCAAATACTCGCAGCTCGAGCCGCGCGACGCAGACGTCTTTTCAGTTCGCGGGATTCCGCATTGGCGTCCCGACTCTGAGACATCGGCCCCCGTGGGCTATGTCATGCGTGTTCCGGAGTCGCGCGAGGTTTGGCTCAAATTCGCATTGGCCAAAGAGGATGGGTCTGGGCAGCAAGTGACGTTGCTTGATCAACTCAGCGAGTCCCCCGAGAAGACCGGCTTTACGAACGGTGGTCTCTATCAAACCAAGCTAACGCCGGGCGAGCGAACGTTTCGCTACGTCCCGAAGGCGGATGAGGATGGAGCCTTCGTGTTTGAGCTTTGGCTCGATGAAGTGCAGCTGCTTGAATCGCGGTTCATGGAATCGGACAGTAACAGTCGAGGGTGGTCGAGTCTTGGCGGACGCGAACAAAGTGATTTCTCGCCGCGCCAGCGACTGCCGTGGCTGTTCAGTTCCCGAGTCGAGTGGGAGCCGTCTGCTGGTGAAGGGTTTCTGGAGTCCGAATTCCGCCCGACGCTTTGGTTGAGCGACAAACGGAGCGTCCATTTCGAGGACTTTCCAACCAAGACGGGCTCCGATGACTGATTCCAAGAAACCGCGTTGGTCACTCGCGAAGATCGCGCTAACGATTCTGTTTTGGTGCCTCGCCGCTTCGATGACGTATGTGGGATTTCGGCTTTCAAAGCAACGGGCGGCCGTCACGAAGGAGAACAGCGCGATCGTTGCGGAAGTGACGGCGATACGCGAGGAAGTGCAGCTCCTGAAGAGCCTTCGAAGCGAGTCCAAAGCCGGGGAAGACTTGACCAAAGAGATGGTCAGCCTCTGCCGAGAGGCGGTTGACGTACCTGAATTCAAGTCCTGGGTTGTCTCCTCGAGTCGTGGCGGGAATCATCTTTACTTTTTCGTGCCCGAGGGCAAACACTGGTTGAATGTAACGGTCTCTACGCCAAACGACTCGCTGAAAAACCCGCTCCCGTTTCGCAGCCTAGAGCGAAAACGTATCCGGTTGCAGCCGAACTCTGGTTACAAGTTCGAAATCATCCGTCAGGCAAGAAAAGGTCCGATCAGTTGGAGGCTGGAATCCAACGCCGCTTCATTTGAGACCGTCGAGGAACAGTTGCCGTATCGAGCGCAATGGTCGGGCCGGTCTTGGGGCTCAAACGAGAAGATCGCGTTCCCAAATCAGTTTCGCAGCAACCGCCTCTATGGCTGGGACGATCCAGATCATCATCAGCTGTTCAATTCGACCTATCGTGGTCGGGTTGGAAAGAGTGATCTCCAGGTGGAGGTGAGTTTTCAGGTCTCGCTTCTCTCAGCGACGCCTTCGGTGGTCGCGGCAAGCGAAGTGGCTGGCATTCGACGTTTTCATGAGGAGGGGATTGTCGGCGACTATTTGGGTGCTGGCCGATACGTCGTCAACGAAAAGGCGCTTGCCGCGTACCATCAGCGAAAGCAGAAGCAGTAAGCCCTTTTTTCGGTGTGCGTCGTGAAGCAGCAGAACCCTTTCGAGTCGTCGTCGGAATCCGGTGATGGGTCCGATTCGTCGGAATGGAGTGTTGTTGCCTGGGGCGCTGGTTGGTTCTTCTTTGTCCTGCTGAGTTACTCGGTCGTTCGACCGATCCGCGAAACAATGGGCTCCATCGGCGGGACCAAGCAGCTTCAAGGGCTCATGCTCGTCACTTTCTTGGTGATGTTGCTGGCCGTCCCAGCCTACTCCGCTCTAGTGAGCCGATTTTCGCGGCGCTGGTTGGTCCGCGTCGTCTTTCACTTTTTCTGCGTTTCGCTTTTGGGCTTTAGTGCGGGACTTGCGTTCGGGACCGACTTGGTCCGTGTTTGGACCGCGCGGGTGTTCTTCATTTGGGTCAACGTCTACGGATTGTTCGCAACGAGCGTGTTCTGGTCGGTGCTGACGGACCTCTTTTCCAGCGAACAGGGGAAGCGTTTGTTTGGCCGCATCGCTGCGGGAGGGACGATCGGGGCGATCACGGGATCGTTTTTGACCAGCCAAATTGCGACCAGCATTTCAACGTCCGCGTTGTTGCTCGTGCCCGTGGTGACGATCCAGCTCGGCCTCGGTTGCGCCTGGCGGCTTGAAAAAGGCGTCGCGGCGCATCCGAATTTCGGTGGCCGCAATCGTGCCGGGCAAAAACTGCAATCAGGAGGCTTGCTCGAGGGCATCACCCGCGTGCTTTCATCGCCCTACCTCGCATCAATCTGTGTGTTTCTGTTTTTCGTCCAAGCCTCCGGTACTCTCCTCTACCTACAACAAGCCGAAATCGTCCGTTCGCAGGTGGTCGATGATCAGCAAAAGACACAGTTCTTTGCGTACGTCGACTTCGCGACGCAGACATTGACGTTTCTCGGTCAGGTATTCCTCTCCAGTTGGCTCCTTCGTCGGTTCGGCGTGGCCGCGGCACTGTTGGTCTTGCCGGTGGTTTACTGCGTCGGATTTGCGGCGCTCGCGCAGTCCCAAACGCTGATCGCGATTGCCGTGTGTGTGGTCGCCGCGCGCGCGTCCGCATATGGGATCACGGTTCCCGCTCGTGAGGTGTTGTTCACGGTGGTGGATCGTGAAGATCGCTACAAGTCAAAAAGCTTTATCGATACGGTGGTACTTCGAGGTGGCGACGCGATCGCCGGACAAGTGTTCGGCACACTGCACAACATCGCGGGATTCGCATTCTCGGCGATTAACCTGGGAACGCTTCCCCTGATGGCCGTCTGGGGTTTTGCGGCGTTTCGGCTCGGGCGACGTCAAAAACGACTCGCCGAGTCGGCCCCTCACGATCGCGCCGAACCGGAACCCCGATCCGGCGACGCGCCGGAGTCCGCGGCACGGTAGTACCCTCGCGCAAGCGCAGCGAGATATATTGCCTGTTTCGAACCGTGCGAAGGAGCAGAGCGTTGGCGAAAAAGAAGAAGTCAAATCGGGCCGATGATCTCGAACGCATCATCGCGCGTCTGGACACGCTCTACGAAGCCGGCGAGGAATGCATCCACCCCGACACGGGGATCATCGTCACCGATGGGGAATACGATGCCCTGCGGCGTGAACTGCAGTCACTTCGTCCAGACTCAGCGATCTTTGACTCGGCGACCGCGTCGGATTATCAATCCCAGACCGGGAAGGTCGTTCATGATCCGCCGATGACGTCCATCGAAAAGGCGAGCCACGAAGACCCCGAGACCCAGGAAGGGATGCTTTTCAAGTGGCTAATCGAAGCGACCAACGACGGGCCAACAGCCGTCAGCGAAGGTAAAAAGACGAAACTCCGCGGAAAGACTTACAAGGACGAGCCGGTCGCATTTGCAAAGGACTATTTCTACCAAGCTTACAAACTCGATGGCGTCGCGATCGGCATCTACTACGAAAAGGGAAAGCTGGTAGCAGCCGGGTTGCGTCCCCGTGACGGTGTCAATGGCGAGGACGTCACCGAGCAAGTTCAGTACGTCGAGGGGGTGCCCACAAAACTGAAACGCAATGTCAGCTGTTCGGTGCGTGGTGAATTGATCTGCACGCTGTCCGATTTCGAAAAGGTTCAAAAGGAGCTCGAAGCGGCAGGCGAACAGCTCCGAGCCAACCCTCGCAACCATACCGCCGGCGGGATCCGCCAATTCAAGGATCCGCCCAAGACGAAGCTGATCCGCATTTGCTTGGTCTTGG
>JBCBLJ010001049.1:0-2331 GCA_038520195.1 Planctomycetota bacterium | reverse complement strand
TGTCAGGAACCAAAAACCAAATGGCCCGTAGGGTGCTTCGCATTTTTGGTTCCTGACACCCTTTCCGACCAATCGGCTCACCCAAGTTTTAGGTGTCGTAGGCCACTAGCCGTCCAACCCCATCATGCTGATCAGCGAATCGGTCAATCCACTTACAGGAGCCGAAACCTCGTTGTAGGCCCACATGTTCCGGACCAAATCCGTCATCAGCATTCCGCCTAACGACATCACCAAGACGATGAACAGCAGCGATGCACACTGCCAAATTGAAAAGGGGATTTCATAGCCCGTCGCCCCCGGCACACCAACGGCCGGACTGACTTCGTCTTCGGCGACCAAATCCGACGCCATCTCCGCTTCCAATCCCGCGTCGCCCGCGTCACCAAATGCGTCCGAAGCCAACGGCTGAGCCTCCGCGAAACCCGCGTCCGCGAAGCCGCCTTCAGCGAATTCATCTTGGAAATCAACCGCACCGGCGGAGACGACTTCCGAGTCTTCCACCTCGATCACCTGAGAACTGCTTTCGATGTCGGCATCCATCCCCAGCCCCGACGGTGAAAGTTGAAACTCTTCATCGGCCGACTGAAAATCGACCGCCGAACCATCGGCCGAACCCGACGAGCCACCGGAAATGCCGCTGCCGTCGGTCAGCTCCGCACCCAAGTCCAAAGCCGAAAGGCTGCTACCCGCCAAATCCAAGGGCTCACTTTCGAGCGAAAGTCCACTGTCACTCGGGCTCATCAAGTTGATGCCGCTGTCGCCCGCTACCGAAATGTCACTGACGCTATCAAGCATCAACTCGGCATCGTCATCGGCGATCACTAAATCATCGCTCGCGTCCAACGCATCGTCGCCGGCGGCATTCAAAACGCTCGACCCGAGGCCGCTGCCCAGCCCCGACGAAGTCAGCAAATTCTCGCTGTCACCGGAGATCAGACCGCTGCCGCTACCGGCATCCGCTTTTTCATTTCCGAGCAAATCCAACTCGCTCAGGACGTCACCCGATTGCGACTTCACCGGGGCGTCGGTGCTCGGGGCGTCCAATTCACTCATCAATTCGAGGCTGCTGGCGCTGGTGTTTTCAACCTTCAGCTCATCCTCCGAAAGATCGCCGATGTCCAGGCTATCTTCGGATTCATCACCCAACATCAGATCGTCGCTGTCTTCCTCTTGCAGGCTGCCCGCATACGCGAAATCGTCATCCTCGGAGCCGATCTTCGCCGAGACATCACCCGAACTCATCGTGATGCCGTCGACTTCTCTCTTTGCTTGCTCGATCTCGGCTTTGGCGACGGGACCGGTACTGCCCTCTTTCGGATCGATTGCCACGTCAACGGAGTCTTCCATGTCGTCCATCAACGCAGGATCGTTCAGCTGAAGTTCCGCCGAGTCGATCTCAGCCAAACCGTCACCATCGAAGTCTGAATCCACGCTATCCAACGCCGCGTCGCTACCGTCAAGAAGTTCTTCGCTGCTGTCAAGCGACGCGACCAGTGCGACATCGCTGCCGTCATCTTTGGTGCCGGTGACCAGATTCACGTCGCTACCGGTGCTGCCTTCCTTGAGCTTCTCCGAACCAATGTTCAGATCGCTGCCGTCACCCTCTTCGGTGGCGTCCCCTCCAATGATGCTACCGATCGATGCGCCGTCACCCATCTCGGGCTCGTTGACCAGAATCCCAGAGCCGAAATTGTCGCCCCCCAACTCGTCGGCCAAACGATCGATCTCGGTGTCGGGAAACTTCCAGCTCGCGCCATCGCGGAAGCCTCGAACTTGTCCCTCACTGCGAAGCTCAACCAAACGATCCGTGGAGATGCCGAGTTTCGCGGCGGCTTCCTCGAGGGAGAGATAAGACATGGGCTTGTTTCGTTCGAGCAACAAAGGAGTTCATTCGTGAGGGCTTTCCCTTTCCTGTTGCTCGGACAACCCGCGAGATTTACTTGATCTCGCCTCCCAAAAGTCGGATTTCGCCGGGAAGGGGTTTGGTCGCGTTGAGCATCACGGAAAAGTCGGCATCGAGCGGGCGGCTGCTGACCAAGCGGATCTTGCCCGTTCCATCGATATGATACACGGCCATTTGCATTTTTCCCGCATGCACTAGCGTAATTGTGTGACTTCCCGAGCCGCTAATACCGGAAAATCCGATCAACTCGCCCGCCGCACCTACGACCGGCGCTGATTCCGGCCCGGTCGCCGTGCCCCCGAGCGCAAACGCCGACGCCGGGCCCGTCGAGTCAACCCGGTCATCACCCTGAGAATACTGTCCCACCGGGGGATTCTGGGCCAATCCGCCGACGACGAACGCCAGCACCAAAACCACGCTCGAAAATC
>JBCBLJ010000279.1:0-9330 GCA_038520195.1 Planctomycetota bacterium | reverse complement strand
GAGCTCGCCGCGCGCTTCCCCAAGGCGGATCTGGTCGAGGCGGGCGAGGATTTCGCTGCTTTGTTTGATCAGGTGGTCGCTGCGGTTGAGAGGCCCGGCACCAGCGGCGGTGCCCTTCACATCAAGCGGGATGGCCGCGCCGCCGCTGGTCGCGACAATCTCCGCCGCCATGTCTCGGTCGTGTGCTGTCCCCCACACCGCGACGCTTCGATAACCATATTCGTCGGCAAGATAGCGGGCCGTCGCTCCGAAACGTTCCGGAAGCCACTGCTTGCTATGCCACGTCGCGCCCGGGTTCAGCACCGCAAGCCGCGTCTGAGGAATCGTCGCACGGTAGCGGGCCGCCCATGCTCGCGCATTTGCCGGGATCGGTAGGTCCCAACGTACCGAAGGTGAATCGACGCCGAGCGGCGCCAGCAGCTCGAGCGAACGATCGGTCAGGTGATCGAAGATCGGCTGCACTCTGACATTGACCAAGAGTCGACTGAGCTCTCGCGCGTGTTTTCCCGCGTAACCGATCCGTCGTTCGGCCCCGGAGAGATAACACGCCAGCGCGGATTTGGTCATGCCCTGGCAATCGATCGCGACATCACATCCGGCGCGGCGAAGTCGCCGTCTGGCGTCTTGAAGGCCGCGCACCGAGGTGAACCAGCCTCGTTTGAGCACGATCACATCGTCGACCGCCGAGTGATCGATCACCACCGGAGACGACTTCTCTTCGACGACCCAGGCAATGTAAGCATTGGGGAAATAGTCACGCAGCGCACACGCGACCGGCAATGTCAGAATCGTGTCCCCGATCGCACTCATTCGGCTGACCAGAAACCGAGGCGATTCGTGATCGAACTCGATTTCGCAACGACGGACGGACAGTGACACACGATCATCCTGTCGCTTGCAAAACCCGGACTTGGGCGTCTTTTCACCGGTGGACATGATCACGATCCCTCGTCAATCACGGCTCGCCGCCAGTCAGCGCAGAATAGCGGCCTTGAAAACTCGTCAATGAGGGAGTCTAGACACAGAAGTTGCCGCGACGCCAGAGCGACTCGAAAGGGCGATTTGCTTACAATCAATCGCGTCCCTGATGTCGTCTTTGAAAGACGCCAATACGAACCGCGGGAGAGATCAAATGACCGGGCCGACAGCGGAATCCCTCAGTGAAGCAAAGTGCGTTCCCTGCGAAGGCGGCGTGCCGAAGTTAACGTCCGAACAGGCGATCAAGTACGTCGCCGCGACGCCGGAATGGACGCTCGATGAGTCGGCGTTGTCGATCAGCCGCAAATTCAACTGCGGCAATTTTGTCAAAGCGATTGCTTTGGTCAATCGGATCGCGGACGTCGCGGAATCGCAACAACACCACCCGGATTTGCATTTGACGGGGTATCGGCACTTGAAGGTCGTGCTCACCACGCACGCGATCGAGGGTCTCAGCGAAAATGACTTCATCGTTGCCGCTCAGATTGATCAGCTCGTCGCATCATGACACTGCCAAAACACCGTGTTCTGGCGCTGCTGACGGAGTGCAACGGTGATGAGATCTGGAGTGTCCAGCATTGTCGCGATCGCGCGATCCCAGATGCCTGGATCGAGAGACTCGTCGACACCTATGAATCGGGCTTCGCGTTTCGTGATGAAACGATCTTTACTGACGACGGAGTGACCAATCAGTACCACGGCGTGCGCGATGTGGATTTGGCGATTTGCCTCGCACACGAACTTGGAATCCGGATCGGTCCGCATGACCTCGCACGGCTCGGCCGCCCGCGATTGGTGCAGGCGATCAAAGACGCCGTGATGAATGGTGACGACGAAGTCTGATTGCCGCGCGCGAGCAGGCGTGGAATTTGATTACGATGACTCCCACTCTGCCCCTCCCCCCAAGGCTTCCCGATGCTCTTTCGATCTTCAGCCTTCGTCGGACTGCTTCTATTGGTGACGTTGCAGGCCCGCGCCGCGGAGCGACCAAACGTGATCATCGTCTACACCGATGACCAGGGAAGCCTCGACGCGAACTGTTACGGTTCGCGCGACTTGTACACCCCAAATATTGACAAGCTCGCGTCCGAGGGGGTGCGTTTTACTCAAATGTATTCGCCGTCTGCGATTTGTTCGGCATCACGCGCGGGCTTGATGACCGGTCGTTTTCCGGCGCGCGCCGGCGTGCCCGGCAACGTGTCCTCCATGCAGGGCACCGCGGGAATGCCGACGGACGAGATCACGATCGCCGAAATGCTTCGATCCGCCGGCTATGCGACCGGTCACGTTGGAAAGTGGCATCTCGGCTACACACCCGCAACGATGCCCAACGGCCAAGGGTTCGATCGTTCGTTCGGTCACATGGGCGGGTGCATCGACAACTACTCGCACTTCTTCTACTGGAATGGTCCCAATCGGCATGACCTATGGCGCGATGGAAAAGAGATCTTTCGTGACGGCGAGTTCTTTCTGGACTTGATGGTCGAGGAAGGACGTCAGTTCATTGAAGCGAATCGGTCGAAGCCATTCTTTCTTTACTGGGCGATCAATGCCCCGCACTATCCGATGCAAGGCACCGCGAAATGGCGAGAACACTACCGGGACTTGTCGTCTCCTCGTCGCCAATATGCGGAATTCGTTTCAACGGTCGATGAAAAGGTCGGTCAACTCGTTGGAACTCTGGAGCAGCTCGGGTTGCGTGAGAAAACGCTGATCGTTTTCCAATCCGATCATGGGCATTCGACCGAGGAGCGTGCTTTTTGGGGCGGCGGCAACGCGGGCCCCTATCGCGGCGCAAAGGGCTCGCTTTTTGAAGGTGGAATTCGAGTTCCGTCGATCGCATCGATGCCTGGGACCATTCGCGAGGGTGCGATCGTCGACGCGATGGCGACCGGCTGTGACTGGTATCCCACGATCGCCGAGTTGTGCGGTGTTGAACTCCCAACGAGAAAGTACGACGGAAAAAGCATCATCGAGGTGCTAAAGGAAGACGATGCTTCGAGTCCGCACGATCACTTCTTTTGGTTACTTGGGCGGGGAAAGAACGCTCAGTGGGCGGTTCGACGCGGCCAATGGAAGTTGCTTGGGAACGTTCGAGACACCTCTGACCGACAGCGAACGGTGAAACCCGACAAGCTCTTCCTCGCGGACGTGAAAAACGATGTCGGTGAATCGGACAACGTCGCTCAAGCCCACGGCGAGATCGTTGCCGAGTTGCGCGCGATCATGGAGCGGCACGTCGCTTCGATTGCGGAAACCCGGCCCTAGCAGCTCAGTGTTCGAGTTGCTCGTCCAGGGTCTCGCGGACGCTCTCGGCTAGTCTTTGATTCGTCGTTCCAAACGTGACCGATTCCGCAGCGGCGTCCCGCGAAACGAGGTCACGGATGACGCGCTGAAAGTCACTCGACTCGACACGGCCGTAACCGCAGCCGAGGCAGGCGGCCGCAATGGATCGACAACCCGCGGTCGCGAGTCGGGCGATTGCATCCAGATAGGTTTGCACGATCGTCGGTACGTCGGTGTCGTAGAACCCATCGATCGCCACCGCATGAGCCACGGCGCGGAAGTGCGATCCGCACGGTGGCGCCACAACGGTACGGCCCGGTGGAATGTAAGGGATACCCTGCTCATGAAGGTACTGGTGCAGAAACGTCTGCATCGAGCCACCAAAGCGCATTGCGAACGCGCCTCCAACACCACCAGACAGGTTGAGGTTTGGATTCGCGGAGCAAATCAGACCATCGACGCGAAGGTCAAGCAAATCGCCGTGAATAACCGACCAATTCGTCAAAACGCTCCCCCTCAACTCTCAACTCTCAACTTTCAACTTTCCCGCCGACATCACGGCGAGGATCGCGAGTGCCGGGATCGCCGGTGCCCGCATTCGAAGGTTACTCCAGTAAACGGCGTGAACTGCGGTGAGGGTGACAAGGAGGAGCCACATGGACCACCATGGCTTTGAGAAGACGACCCGGCCGTGTCGCCACAGCGTGACTGCGACCGCGACGTAGAGAAGTCCGTAGAACACCGCCACCAATCCGATTCCAAGTCGTGACCGATCCCCGACGGCGTGCGGGAGAGGGCTCCACAAACGTGCGGTCCGGATCACGCAAGACCAAGCGAACATCATGGGCCGGCGCCGGATCGTGGCCCAGGCGGACGCCGCGCAAAGCTGATCATCTTCATTTTCGGTGATCGGCCCCGTCGGCTTGGGCGGTAGGTCCCAGCGTTCGTACCAGAACGAAGCGTCACGCGGATCGGCATCGAAACGATGGTTGTAGGCGTTGAGAAACGGCTGAGCATCCCATACCGACCCGAACGGCTTGGCGTGAAGGTGATCGTAAAACAGTTCGTTGTTGGCCAACAGCAAGGTGTAACCGCCATGGCTGGTCGCCCAAACCGGATGTCCGACAGCAACGCGATTTCGCATCGTCCAAGTGATCACCGCGATCGAGCACATGCAGGCCGTCAGGCCGAAAGTGATCAGGTGGCGCGTTCGGCGTGAAGGCGACTTGGACCGCGACGCCACGATCAACATCGCGAAACAGATCAAAACGGCCCACACAAGAAACGGGGGGCGACAGAGGTAGCCGAGCCCCAGCAGCAGGCCCAAGCCGGCGGCGCGGGGCCAGGCTCGATTCGCATCCTTGACCATCGAGAGGCGAATCCAGGCCCAAATCACGGCTGCGGACAACAGCGTCGCCGTCGTTTCGGTCATGACCTCCGCGGATTGCCGCAGCAAGATCGGATCGATTGCGACCGTGACCGATGCCAGCAAGGCGAGGTCGGGCCGCCGAATTCGCCCGAAATGAACACCCGAATACCCCGGCAGACGCAGAACGCAATCGAACACCAACATGGATGTGACCGCCGCAAAGATCACGTGCATTGCCGCCACACGAAACTTCGGCAGCTCGCTTGGGGTACAGAGGCTAGACAGGATGAGAGGATACAGAGGCGGACGAAACGCGGTCGCGCGGGGCTGTCCGTCAGAGTCGGTGATCCCGAAGACATTGTGCTTGGCGATCGTGGTTGCGATCGCACGGTATGCATCGGGATCTTCCTGAAATGCCGTCGGACTGACGAGGATGATTCCGGTGCGGACCAGCACCGTGATCACCACGCAGAGGACCAGCATTCGGAGGGGTGATCGATCAAACAACGAGAATCTCTACAATCAACGACCGCGGTGACTTGTCGGGTCCGCTGAACGTGTTGCACAGCTGAACTGGTTGCACAGCTGACTTGGTGCACAGCGGAACGGATTTACCAAACATGATAGAAGCGTCACCGTCGAAGATGATCGGAGCGGCCCCGGAAAGATGATCGAATCCGTCATCCGGTGGCGTCTGGCTTTGTTTTTTGTCGGTGTGATCGCCTTAGCCGTCGCTTATCCGATCTCGCGGCAGTTGAAAACTGAGCAAAGCGTCGTTTCGCTGTTTGGCGAAGCCGACCCGACGCTCCGCGAATATCGGGAGTTCAAACGCTGGTTCGGTCGCAATGACGTCTTGGTGTTGATGTACCGAGACGCGAATTTGGCGAGCGACGCGGGCATCCAGCGAAGTGAAACACTCACGCGTCAGGTGCGTGATATCCCGGGTGTGGCCGCAACGCTCTCGCCATGGATCCTGGACCGAGCCGCCGAGGGCATGAGCCCCGGTTCGCTGTTGCCATTTGGTCAATCCTCGGACAACCCGATCCCGAAACTGATGCGTCCCGATGACACCGTCGGAAAGGGATTGAGCGACATCTTCTCGGGATACACTCACTCGGCCGACTATACGCACGGTGCCGTCGTCGCGATGGTCGATGACTCCGGCAGCGCGACAACCGTGCGCGAGCTCAAGCGGGTCGCTGATGCCTGGAGCGAGACCCCGGGCGTGAGTGATGTGTCGCTGGTGGGTGAGCCGGTCTTGGTCGAAGAAGCGTTCGCGTTGGTGCGGAAAGACGGAGCCCGACTTGCCGTCTTGACGGTGATTCTGCTCTCCCTCGTGGTCGCGTTTTCGCTCTTCGATATCCGGCTGGTCGCGCTGCTCGCGCTGACGATCGCTTGGTCCGTGATCGTTTCCAAGGCGCTGATGTTTCTGCTGAGCGTTTCGCTGTCCCTGATCGCATCGATTTTGACCGCGATCGTGACGGTGATCGCCGTGACGGCGGTGCTGCACCTCGGGGTGCGATACCACAGTCGCCGAGCACGAGGCTTTAGCCGCAAAGACGCGTCGACAACAGTGCTCTCCCAAATGGCGGCGCCGATCTTTTGGACTTGTGCGACGGACGCCGCCGGATTCGCCGCGTTGTCCTTCTCCGAAATCCTGCCGGTGCGGCAATTCGGTTGGATGATCGCGGTATCCGCCATGGGCGTGTTCGTGTCGCTCGCGTTATTCGCGCCGTTGTGTTTGACACTTCCTGAAGTCGGTTTGGCACAGCGAGTGTTGCCCATTCGCCGCTCGATCACCCGAGTGCTTCGAAGAGCCTGTCTGCGGCTGGCTCAGTGGTTTGTCGGTTTTCGTATGGCGACCATCTTGGTTTCGCTGTCGCTGTTAGTGGTCGCCGTCACGGTGGTCGCACGCGGCGAAACCGAGACGAGCTTCCTGAAGAACTTTCGCGGCGAAAGCTCGATCGCTAACGACTACGGAAACGTAGAAGAAAACCTCGGCGGCGCGGGCGTTTGGGACTTGGTCTTGGATGTCCCCGCGGCGATCACCAATGATTCACTCGATCAAGTTCGCGAACTGGAAGCGGATCTCATTCGCCAATGCGGTAAAGATGGTTTGAGCAAGGCAATCAGCATCGCCGACGCGACCGGCGTGCTGGGGCAATCTTCGGCGGGCAAGTTTATGACAGCACCGCTCAGGATCGCCGCGATGCGATTGCGATTGCCCGCCTTCATCGACGCACTCGTCAGCGAACCGGACGCCGGGGCCCCCGATCGGAGAAAGCTGAGGGTGATGTTGCGGAGCAAGGAAGATTTGCCCGCGGATCAAAAGCGGGCCCTGATCGAGGGTGTCGACCGAGTCGCACGGCGGCATGTCGCCCGCTGGGAGGCCGATGTCGAGACCACGCCCGACGACGGCGTCATCGTGACGGGCTACTACGTCATCATGACGCGTTTAGTCGACCAGCTGGTGTCGGACCAATGGCGCTGCTTTGCCGGGTCCGCCATCTTGATTTGGCTGTTGATGTGGATCGCGACCGGTCGCCTTGCTCTGGCGACCGCCTCGTTGATGCCGAACTTGCTTCCGGCCTTTCTCGTGCTCGGAGTGGTTTCGGTCTTCGGCGGGCGGATCAATGTCGGGGCCGCGATGATCGCGGCGGTTTCGGTGGGACTCTCGATTGACGGCTCGGTCCATCTGCTGATGGCCTATCGACGTCGGTTGGAGCGAGGGCGATCGAAACGCGAAGCGGCATGGTCGGCGGCGGGCAACATCGGCGCTCCGGTCATGTTGGCGACCGCGGCGCTCCTGGTCGGGTTCAGCGTCTTATCGACCAGCGATTTCATACCGACGGCTACCTTTGGGATGCTTGTTGCCTGGGCACTGGTGATCGGAACGCTGGTCAATCTCAGTGTGTTGCCATCGCTGATTGGCGGTGATCGGCCCGGCGCGGGCAAAAAACGGACTCCGGCGGAAATGCCGTAAGTCATTCACCAGAAGTGCCTTACGATCATTGGAGGCCTCCCGTGAGCGACAAATCCTGAATTCCAAAGCCAAATCTGTAAGCGCGAGGCGAGCTGCCGCCACTCACCTCCCACTGAAGCCGAACGTTCGACTTCGCTTTTCGCTAGGGCTCAGAGGGACGCTGCTGTGACTTCTCGAACACACTCTTCCAAACACACTCCGCGACGGCTGCGTGCCGAAACGCTTGAAAACCGTCGCGTGCTGGCGGCCGCCGTCAACTTGACCGACGGCGGCGCACTTGTCATCGAAGGCGATGCCGACAACAACCGAATCTGGGTCGCTCAGACCCGTGAACGCATCCGTGTTTCGGTTGACGGCCGCACCGCCGACTTCCGCGCGGATGATGTCGAGACGATCAACATCGGTGCCGGACCCGGCGATGACGCCGTCCGCGTGTTCCGTAGCGTCCGTAAGCCGACGCGAATCAACGGTGGCGTCGGCAACGATCGATTGTCGGCTGGCAGTGGACCGACCTTCATCAACGGTGGCGAAGGAAACGACCGCATCCGTGGCGGTGCCGGCCGCAACATTCTGTTGGGTAGCGCCGGAAATGACCGGATCGCCGGTGGCCGCGGCGCGGACCTCGTGATCGGGGGTGCCGGGAACGATGCCCTGCGCGGCGGCGGCGGTGACGATTGGATCTTTGGCGACGGGGTCGATCGCTGGACCGAAGACTTGGCCGCTCTCGAGTTGACGGACCTAGCTCGCGAGATCGCTGACGTCAACTTTGGCAGCGACCGCATCTCGGGCGGTCGAGGTGACGACAACGTGTTCGGCGGTAACGGGCGCGATCGGGTGAGCGGCGGTGTCGGTAGTGACGTCGTCAACGGCGGCGCCGGAAACGATGCCGTCAGCGGCGATGCCGGTGACGATGTCGTGATCGGCGGTAGCGGCGAAGACTTCCTGCGTGGTGGTCTCGGTGCCGACGTGATTCGTGCCCGCGATGGTGAAGCCGATCTCATCTTCGCCGACGCCTCCGATGAGCTCATCGTTGACCCCGAATTGGACACGGTGAGAATGCGGGACAACTCGGATGACGACGATGACGATCAAGCGGCGGGCACGCTGTTCTAGTACGCTTGATAGAATGGACGGCCGCGCACGTGAGAGATGCTCCGTGCCGCGGTCGTGAATGGATTCGTCCCGCGGATCGGGTCACTTGCACGGGCCATCCACAATGCGAGTCTTCGCCGATCGCTTTCTCTTGAAAGACTGTATCGGCTCCGTCTGGGGAGCGCCCCTCCATCACAACGAGACGTGCCGAAACGCAAAAAGGTGTCACCTCCGATGGACCATCATCGGAGACCGGAAAGGATTGCGCGCTGATCGAAAAACTGCTTCGCGGAGAAACGGCCGCCTGGGAGCTGTTTGTGGATCGCTACGCAGGATTGGTACGGTGCCGGGTAAGGGACGTGGCCCAGGCGTTTGGCCGAAGCAGCGATTGGTCCATCATCGACGATGTCACGAGTGAAGTCTTTGCATCGTTGGTCGCGCGTGATGCTGCGGCGCTGCGGGCGTTCCGCGGACAGAGCAGCCTGTCGACATACTTAGCGGTCATTGCGTCGCGCGTCGCACGACGCGTGATTGCTCGAACCGTGCGGACAGGACATGTTCAATCGGAATCCATCGAAGTCGCCGAGTCAGCCCCGCATCGTGCGGACCCGCAAGCGTTGCT
>JBCBLJ010001103.1:0-2088 GCA_038520195.1 Planctomycetota bacterium | reverse complement strand
CATCGGACGGACCGTTCCATCGCAAGCTCGACTTCCGAAGTCTCCGCCGGCAGCGCGACGACGTGATCCAACACCATCGCCACGTCGCTTCCGAGTGACTCTTGGATCTCAATCGAATGCTCGGGGCTAAGGTCCACCATCGCGCCATCGATGTGGCTGCGAAAGACGACGCTTTGCTCATCGATTTTGTTGATGTCCTGGAGGCTGAAAACCTGAAACCCGCCGCTGTCGGTCAGGATCGGTCCTTCCCAACCACACATCGTGTGCAAACCGCCCAGGGCTCGAACGGTCTCGTGACCCGGTCGCAAACCGAGGTGGTAAGTGTTGCCGAGGATCATCTGCGCGCCGGTGGACGCGACTTGGTCGATTGTCAGTCCTTTGACGGTTCCCTGCGTGCCGACGGGCATGAAGCCCGGTGTTTCCACCGGGCCGTGCGGCGTCTGGAATGTTGCACGCCGCGCGAGTGACCCGCTGTCGGCGTGATGCAGTTGGAAGTGAAACAACGCGTGATGATTCCCGACGCCGGCAGCCTCAGTCGCCCCGAAGTTTCAATCCGAGGTCCGTCAGCTTTTCACGCACCTCCGTCAAACTCGTGACGCCGAAGTTCTTGCACTCCAAAAGTTCATCGCCCGTTTTTCGGAGCAATTCACCGATGGAGTTGAGCTGTAGGCGGGCCATGCACTTGCGCGCACGTACCGACAGGTTGAGGTCTGAGATGGGACGCTCCAGCATCGCCTGTTCGTCGGGCGAAAGGTGGCTCGTGTCGACCGGTGGATCGGGAGCCTTTTTCTCATGAGCGAACTGTCCCAGCTTGAGACCCTTGGCGGACAGCATCTCACGAATCTCGATCAAGCTGGTTTCACCAAAGTTCTTGCTGGAAAGCAATTCGGATTCGCTCGTCCGGGTTAGATCGCCGATCGTTTCGATGCCCATCTTGGAAAGGCAATTGCGACTGCGAACGCTGAGTTCGAAGTTGGCGACGGGCATGTTCAGCGTCTGCGCGAGGCGGTCATTGCGACGCTGCATCTCTTCGTCGTACAGCATATTGCCGTTCGCCGAAGCGTCTTTCATATAGAGCTGCGTGCGCTGGTCATCCGGATGCGCGTCGAGAATTCGCTTGTAGCAGATCTGTGCCTTGTCGAATTCATTGCGATCTTCGTAGATTAGTCCCAAGTTGACGAGAGCACCGACGCCGGACGGGAACGCCTTGGCCGCTCGTTCGTAGAGTCGCAGCGCCTCTTCGTCGTTACCCATCCGGTCATTTTCCCAAGCGAGCCCGAAGAGCGCGCCGGCGTGGTTTTCATCGGTTTGGACGGCTCGTTGATAAAGCGTGATCGCCTCTTCGCGACGTCCCCCGACCGATGCGACGGTCGCGGCCCGCTGGTACATGTACTCGGCGGTCTGCTCGGCCGGGCCGAAGATGTCGTCCAGCAACATCATCGCTTGTTCGATTCGTCCACGGTACCGATTTGATTCCGCGATGAAGATTTTGCACTGGTCTTCGTTGTAGCCAGCTTTCTGAGCTTGTTCGTAACTTGCGATGGCTTCTTCAAACCGCTTCAGTTCGAACAGCGATCGAGCGCTGTAAAAAAGCGCGGTGGCGCTACCGTCGGCCGCGCGGAGTGTGTCGAGCGCATCGGAAAACCGGCCCAGCAAAAACTGGCAGACGCCCATTTTTGTTTTTCCGGCGGGCGTCAGCGCGGAATCCTCAAGCATTTCTTGGACCGCGTCGCGCAGTTCCGCGAAGTGCCCGTAATTCTCAGCGATCATCTGGCGGATTTCGACAACGTCGCTCGGCCCGAACGAATTGTTGGAAAGAATGACCTCTTTCAAGTCGACGACTTCCAAATCGACTTCATTCATGGAGTCCAAATCTCCTGCCACTCAAGGCTTTAGCGAGAGCCCTCCGGACGTCCGATCGAATCGATCACCGAAGGTCAAAAACGGGGCGAAGTAAGGGAGGTCGCGCAGCGACCGCCCGTTCAACAAAAATTTTTAGCTAAAAATCCGCTTTTTGTCGAGGCGTGGCACGCCCATCGCTGAAATTGAGTAGGGCGGAGCGGGAAACCACCCATTTGGAAATGGGTG
>JBCBLJ010000776.1:0-3984 GCA_038520195.1 Planctomycetota bacterium | reverse complement strand
GGTCTGCCGTCCCCTCTGGGCGCGCTAACCAATGAGGGCCAACGCATAGCGAGCGTCAGTGCATCAAGTGGCGCGCGAAACTCCAATAGTGTGGCGAGTCGGTGCGGTGGGCGTAGCGCGCTGGAAGGCTCGGACTTCATAGTCACTCGTCGGGGAAAAGCCGAACGGTAGCCGGCCTCGCACCGTTAAGGCAAGGTTCGTCTCACGCTGCGGGGGCTAGCTCCTGCAGCCAGTCGCGAGGTTTGAGCCATTGCTCGGTCAATTCAGCCTCCGGGCTTCCGGCTTCGGGCTGATAGCCGTACTGCCACCTTACTTGTGGTGGTAGCGACATCAGGATCGATTCTGTGCGCCCTCCGGACTGCAGCCCGAATAAGGTTCCGCGATCGTAGACGAGGTTGAACTCGACGTAGCGACCTCGTCGATAAAGCTGGAACTGGCGCTCGCGTTCGCCGTACGGCGTATTTCGGCGACGCTCGACGATCGGTGCGTACGCCTTCATAAAGTGGTCACCGATGCTGCGCAGATAGGCGAAGCACTGATCGAAGCCCCATTCGTTCAGGTCATCGAAGAACAGACCACCGACACCGCGGGTTTCGCCTCGGTGTGGCAAATTGAAATACTCATCACACCATGCCTTGTGTGCGGGATAGACCTCCGCTCCGAACGGTTCACAAGCGGCTTTGGCCGTTTGATGCCACTCGTGCACGTCTTGTGCAAAAGGATAGAAAGGCGTCAGATCGAATCCACCACCGAACCACCAGACGGGCGCTTCATTCTCCGCCAAGGCGGCGAAGCAACGTACGTTCGCGTGCGTCGTAGGGATATATGGATTCTCGGGGTGAAACACCAGCGAAACCCCCGCGGCCTCGAACCGTCGCCCGGCGAGTTCGGGTCTCGCTTTCGTAGCGCTAGGCGGTAAGCCGTCGCCCATCACGTGCGAGTATCCGACGCCTGCCTGCTCCATCAGAGCGCCGTTCTGCAGAATCATCGATTGGCCACCGCCGCCGCCGGGACGCTCCCAGGCGTCAGTGGCAAATGATGCTTTTCCGTCCAGTGCCGCAACTTCGCTCGTGATGCGTTGTTGCAGATCGATCAGATACTCGCGCACCTGCGCGAGCTGTTCCTCAAAGCTTTGCATATCCCGTCCCCAGTTGTTGAGCGTCGCGCCCCGCGTCGCGTCAACCATCAATGACATGGATAGTGTAACGGTTCGGCACCGCGGCCGCAGCTGCGGCCGCGATGGAAAAACCGGTTAATCGCCCGAGCTGGCTTCCGGTTTGCGAAACTTGAGTGTCATCCGGTCTGATTCACCGATAGCCGTCATTTCCGCGCGCAAGGTTTCGTCGTCGCGCGATGTACCCAGCGTTGGTGGCAATCGCCAAACGAAATCGTCCTCGGTCGGCACATCCGCTTCGTTGGCGTTGATTTCGCTCGATTCGACCAGCTCGAAACCGACCGCCTCGACAGCTTCAATCACGCTCGCTTGTTTCAAATAACCGTTGCTGCCGTCTGCCCAATCATCAGACGCGTCTGATGGTGCACGGTGCTGCACGATGCCGAGCACGCCACCCGGCTTGAGTACGTCGAAAGCATCGGTCAGAGCCTGAGTTCGGAACCCACCCTGAGGTTCGAAACGGTTGAGATTGTGCAAGGCTCGGATCATAAGTACCGCATCCGCCGTCTCACTCACGGTCTCGTCTACGCTGCCAAAAACAAACGCCGATACCGACGCGCCTTCGCCCCATTCGCGAGTGCCTTCAACCCAGGTGGTGGTCCAAGTCTTACGCTCCTCGATCGCTTCCTCAGACATACCGCCGAACAACGGCCACATGTCCATCGCATAGTCGACCCCGACTAGCTGACCATCCGCGCCGAGGTAAGGAATCAGGATTTTCGAATACCACCCACCGCCAGGTAAGGCCTCGACCACGGTCATACCGGGTTCGATGCCGAAGAAACTCAGTGTCGCTCCAGGATTACGAAACGGGTAGCGTGCTTTCGCCTCCTCCGGCTGAGCTGCGAGCACCGTATCGAGAAGCTCGGTATTGGATGGTGCTGCGGGTTGTTCTGCAGCAGCTTCTTCAGGCGCCGACGCTTCAGGTGCATCGGGTTCGCCGCCGCATCCGCCCAGGAGAACGGCAACCGCAAAGACGGCCGAGATTCTATAGTCGACGCTGGTAATTCTCATCATCCAACTCCTCTCGTTGTAGTGATCCCGCACGCGGGCATCAGGTAGATGTTTTCTTACTCGCGGTCTTTTTCTTGGCCGTCTTTTTCTTAGTGGTCTTTTTCTTCGCTACTTTTTTCTTTGAAGTCTTCTTCTTGGCGGTCTTTTTCTTAGCCTTCTTCTTGGTGGCTTTTTTCTTTGATCCACCATCCGCGTCGGCCGCTGTTTTCTTGGTGGTTTTCTTGCCGCGACGTCCTCGCTCAGGCGCCTGAGCAAGCAATTCGACACACTCCTCGAGCGTTAGCGATTTTGGTTCGCGATCTTTCGGAATCTTCGCGTTCTTTTTCTTGTTGGTGATGTAGGGGCCATACCGGCCGTTCAGCACCTGAATACCTTCGTCCGGGAAATCGAGGATCAGCCGGTTTGCGTCGGCGATCTTCTTCTCCTTGATAACCTCCAACGCTCGTTCGAGCGTGATGGTGTAAGGATCATCATCACCTTTAATCGACACGAATTTATTGTCGTAACGGACATACGGTCCGAACCGTCCGATGCTCGCCGATACGGCCTCGCCCTCTGGAGTCTCGCCCAGCTTGCGTGGTAGCTGGAATAAGTCGAGCGCGGTCTCCAGGTCGATGTCATTCATCTTCTGGCCCGGTCTAAGTCCCGCGAATTTCGGTTTCTCCTCGTCGTCTTTGGTGCCGATCTGGACGAACGGTCCGAAACGTCCCATCCGCACTGAGACGGGTTTGCCCGATTTCGGATCAGTGCCGAGCTCGCGCGACTGAGCGACCTGTTCACGAGTGACGCTCTTGTCCTTGTCATCTACCTGGCGATGAAACGGCTGCCAGAATTCGTCAAGCAAAGGTACCCAGTCGCGGTCACCGCGCGAGACTGCGTCGAGATCGTCTTCCATCCGTGCCGTGAACTCGTAGTCGACGTATTGGGTGAAGTGATCGGTCAGGAAGCCGTTGACGATGCGTCCGATATCCGTTGGCAGGAATCGCCGGCCGTCCATTTCCACGTACTCGCGGTTTTTCAATGTCGAGATGATGCTGGCGTAGGTAGAGGGGCGCCCGATGCCGTATTCCTCGAGCGCCTTCACCAGACTTGCTTCCGAATAGCGCGGTGGTGGTTCCGTAAAGTGTTGGTCTGCGCGAAGCTCCTTCAGCGAAACCATGTCGCCTTCCTCAAGCGGCGGCAGACGTCGGTCGTTTTCATCGGCCGCCTGCTCTTCACGACCTTCCTGGTAAACCGCCATAAAGCCCGGATGCACGAGAATCGAACCGTTCGCACGGAATGTCCCAGTGGCCGCGCCTTCACCGCCGATGGCACCTGGCACAAGGTCAACGGCCACCGTGTCGAACACGGCTGGCACCATTTGTGAGGCAACACTGCGCCGCCAGATCAACCCGTAAAGCTTGTATTGGTCCTCGTCGAGGGCCGCTCGAAGACTTTCGGGGTCGCGACTTGCCGATGTCGGCCGGATGGCTTCGTGCGCTTCCTGTGCGTTCTTGGATTTCGTTCGATACTCGCGTTGTGCTTCCGGCAGGTTTTCCTTGCCGTAGCGATCAACAATAACACCGCGGATCTCATCGATCGCCACCTGTGCGATCGACGGTGAGTCCGTTCGCATGTAGGTGATCAGGCCAACCGTTCCCTCGCCAGGAATATCGATGCCTTCATAGAGTTTTTGGGCGGTGCGCATTGTGCGCTGCGTGTTGAAGCCAAGCTTGCGGGAGGCTTCCTGTTGCAGAGTCGAAGTGGTGAATGGAGCTGTTGGATTACGCCGACGTTGCTTGCGCGTAATCGCTTGC
>JBCBLJ010000915.1:0-3158 GCA_038520195.1 Planctomycetota bacterium | reverse complement strand
GATTTTCGCTCCAGAGGTAGTGGAACGTATCCTCGTAGACGGGAATCGGTTGCCGATTGACGTCGATCCGACGGACCCGAAGCTCAAGGATCCCAACGAACGCGCGATGATGGTTCGCACCTTCACGCAGGGACTTCACCAACCGATTGGCTTCGTCATGCCGCTTCGCCGAGCCTGGTGGCAAGCTCATCCGGGTTGGATCGGTGGACGTTGGCCCGTTCGAGGCGGCAAGGTGTTTGTGATCCCCGGTGATTCCCCCATCGGTCTGCGTCTACCCCTTGAGAGCCTGCCGGCGTCTGCGTCCACCTCTCCCGCCGACACGTTGCCCTACGACCCGTTCGCCCCGCGATCGCCGCTCCCGAGTGTGCCCGTGATCCGCCAAGACAAACAACGGATTCAACAGATCAACGAACAGCAGCTCAATGAATCCGACGAGTCGCCCAGTGAAGACGTCATTCCCACCGCTCTTTGCGTGGAGTGCCGGTTCGGTCGGCTACACGTCTTCATGCCGCCGACTCAACGCTTGGAAGACTACCTCGATCTACTGGCGGCCGTCGAGGAAACCTGTGTCGATCTGGAGATCCCCGTTATCGTCGAAGGCTACCTCCCGCCGCCGGATCATCGTATCGAACTATTCAAGGTCACTCCGGACCCGGGTGTCATTGAAGTCAACGTGCAGCCGACATCGACTTGGCGACAGTTGGTCGAGCTAACAGAGGATTTGTACGAACAGGCGAGGCAGAGTCGGCTGACCGCGCAAAAGTTCGACGTCGATGGCACGCACACCGGTACGGGCGGCGGCGCTCATATCGTGCTCGGTGGGGCAACTCCGACCGACAGCCCCTTCATTCGCCATCCCGATCTGCTCGGCAGCATGATTCGGCTGTGGCACAACCAGCCCGCACTGTCCTATCTGTTCAGCGGCAAATTTATCGGGCCCACGAGCCAAGCCCCGCGAATGGACGAAGCTCGCCGCGATAGCGTCAACGAGATGGAGATCGCGCTGGCCGAAATGGATCGCTTCTACGAGCAGGGGCAATCCATCATGCCGTGGACCGTTGATCGGTTGTTTCGAGACTTGCTGGTCGACTTAACCGGTAACACGCATCGCGCCGAAATCTGTATCGACAAGCTGTATTCGCCTGACTCAAGCACTGGTCGACTCGGGCTCGTTGAGTTTCGTGGTTTCGAAATGCCGCCTCACCCACAGATGAACTTAGCTCAACAGCTGCTCGTCCGTGCGATCACCGCCGCCTTCTGGCGAACGCCCTACAAGAATCCGCTGACGCGATGGGGGACGGCGCTTTATGACCGCTTTCTACTTCCTCATTTCGCCTGGCAGAGTTTGCTTGGCGTGTTAAACGAATTGGCTCAGCGTGGGATCGAGCTCGACCGCGAATGGTACGTCCCACAGTTCGAATTTCGGTTTCCCAAGATCGGTGACTTTTTCGTCCAGGATTTACGAATGGAACTGAGGTCGGCGATCGAGCCCTGGTACCTGATGGGGGAAGAGCCATCCTCCGGCGGCACAGCGCGATTCGTCGATTCCTCGCTCGAAAAGCTCCAGGTTCGCATCGACGGCTATGATCCCCGGCGTCACGCGCTACTTTGCAACGGGCATCGGATTCCCATGCATGCCACCGACATCGCCGACTCGCGCGTCGCGGGCATCAAGTACCGAGCGTGGCAGCCTCCTCGCTGTCTTCACCCGACCATCGGCGTCAACGTGCCATTACAATTCGACATCGTCGACCTTGCGACCAGTCATTCGTTGGGTGGCTGCCGCTACTTTACGGCGGACCCCAGCGGACGTGCTCACGAGGTCTTCCCGATCAATGCCAACGAAGCCGAATCCCGACGTTCGGCGCGGTTCCAGACCGGGACGTTAACCGGAGGCCGAATGCAAATCCCACCATTGCCGCCGCCCGATCCAGAGTGCGACTATCCGATCACTTATGATCTGCGCCGCTAGCTGACTCGTGAGTCCAATGATGACGCCTTAAGCTTCGGTTCGACGACGTCGCAGCAACGCGATGCCGACCAATCCGAATGTCGCCAGTGAGGTCGGTTCGGGTACCGTGGCGGTCGATGCCAAGGCAGGGCCCGATTCAACGATGTTGTCGATCACACTCCAGCTTGCCCCATCGGTGTAAGAGAAGCGGAATTGGTCTCCGAATTCGAGGCCCGCTGCGGCCAAGTCGAATGTGAAGGTGCGCCAAATACTGTCGTTCTGGCTGGTCGCCACAACACGCGTGAGTTCCGTGCCATTGACGTCGAGAATCCGGGCGAACGATCGCGCAGAGACTGGAACTCCTCGCGTGTCATTTCCGGCGTGTGAGAACGACAGAAACTGCTGTTCCGCGGTCCATAAGCTCGAAGTCAGTGTCCCGTCACTTTCGTTGCCATTGGATCCGATCACCGCGAACCGATTGCCTTCCGCGGGTGAGCCACCAAACCAAACGTCGGCACCGGGCCAACCGAAATACTGGGCATAGTCCGAGCGAACACGTGTGCCGGTGCCACCGGTCTGGGTCACGATGTAGGGGTGGCCACCCACCAACCAATCGTTAAATCCGTTTTCAAACCCCGAGTTGATAAGAGAGGCTTGGGCGGAGGATCCGCCGGTCCCCAAGACCAGGGCGACAACGAAAAGACGACGTAAGAGCGTCATGGTTCCAATCCATCACGAAAAGGGGAAAAGCCGATCGACTCTCGCACCCGGACGTGTTCAACGCCGCGACGCTTGAGAAATCAGACACCGGTAGAAAAGTCCCCTCGTTCGAGAGGAAACGTACGCTATCCCCAAAGCAATTCAAGCAAAACGTGACCGAAAACCCGCATCGCACCTAATTGGTGCCAGCCACCGCAGGGTGCAGTCGGCTCAGTAGCGCTAGTAATCAAGCAGTTATGCACCTAATTGGTGCCAGCCACCACCTAATTGGTGCCAGCCACCATCTAGACGAGACAGTTTTGGTCGCTTATTCTCGGTGCGGAGGATTTGAGATGGGTAGACCGCTGCGGAATGAACAGTTTGGGGCCGATGAGGTGGCGATTGTGCACTGCGTCCAGCGGTGTGTGCGTCGGGCGTTTCTCGCGGGCGTGGATTACGTCACCGGCAAAGACTACGGATTTCGGCGTGAGTGGATTCGTCGCCGGAT
>JBCBLJ010000827.1:0-3713 GCA_038520195.1 Planctomycetota bacterium | reverse complement strand
CCGCTACGCCGCGGTCTCCGCGAGCAGCCGTGACGAAGCAACCGATTCAGCTGGACGCTTCGTCACGACCGATGCGTTCACCGGCCCCGAGGACATGCGATACGCCGCCGGAATCAGACTGAGTGCGAGTAACGTCGCTCCCCCGACGCCGCCCGCGATCGCCACCGCCAGTGGCGGCCAAAACTGTCCGCCGCCAAGAATCAGGGGTGTAAATCCCGCGATCGTCGTAAAGGTCGTCGCGACGACGTGACGCGTGCAACCGACGACGGTTTCAACCATCTCATCAAGCGTCAGCGGTGATTCCGCGGAGTGCTTTTGAAGCGTGGCCAACACGACAATCGAGTCGTTGATCGCGACGCCGATCAAGCCCATGATCCCAATGATCGCCATGAACCCGAATGGATAACCACCCATCCAGAGTGCTCCCATGCCGAGGCCGCCGCTACAGACGGCGACCAACAAAACAACGCCTGCGAGCCGGAACGAGCCGAACGAAAGCACTAAAACCGCCACCATTGCGACGGCCAAGACGCCCACATTCGCCATCAAGTTTCCGACGGCGTCATCTCGCTGCGAAGCTTCTCCGCCGTATTCGATCGAATAACCCGGAGGCAACTCGAACCCCGATTCGGCAAGCCGTCGCTCATACTCGGCAAGCGAGACCGAAGGCAAAGTACCGGCGGTGATGAACCCCGAAATCTGATTCATTCGGCGTCCATTGAGCCTGGGAATGACCGCGATCTCGCCACGCAATGAAACGTCCGCGATGCTGTCGACGGGCATCTGTCCGTTCGGACTGGTGAGTTGCATCGTTTGCACGTCCGCCACCCGATTTCGCTCGGTGTCACCGATCCGTACGACGACCGGGATCTGTTCGGTATCCTCCAAAACGCTGCCGGCTTCGACGCCTTCAAGCATTCCAAACAGTTGGTCCGAAACATCCGCCGGCCGCAGTCCCGCGGATCGGGCAGCGGCCTCGCCGACGTCGACGGTCACCGTTCGAAGCGTTTCACTCAAGAGCGTCTTGGTGTGAATGACATCGGGAGCGCCCGCCAGAGCGATCCGAATTTGGTCACCCAGACGATTCAATTCCTCCAGGTCGGGGCCAAAGAGCCGAACCTCAATCGGGGCTTCGAAGGGCGGTCCCTGCTCCAACTGGCGAAACAGCACGCGTCCGTTGCGAACACGTTTGTCGGCTTCGCGTTGAAGCGAACGCAGTTGTTCGGTCAAACCCGACGCCGACTCCATTTGAACGATCGCATTGGCGAAGTTGGAGACGCTGCGGCGGTTGCTGATCACGTTGTAATAGAAGATCGGCGCACTCTCACCGAAGTACCAAGTGACCTTTACCGCGCCGGCTTCACGGACCAACTCCGTCAGCTCTTCCGCCGCCTCCTGAGTCGAAGCCAACGAGGCGTCGATCGGCAACTCAAGCTGGATGTGGAATTGATCCCGATCCGCCGGCGGAAAAAACTGCTCGGGAAGTTGCGGCGCGACGACGAACCCGAGCACGGGGAACACCAAGCCGACGATGATTCCACGGTAAGGCTTGGCGAGCAACCAGTGCAGAACCACTCGGTACCCAGCGGTCAACTTCCTGCTGGAGAAGCCATCGCGCAGGCAGTTCAGAACACCGAATCGGCTTTTCGAGTTAGCGGCCAACGGTTGAACGAATTTCGCGGCAACGACTGGAATCACGGTCAACGCGAAGAACAGCGATGACAGAATCGCGAGGATCACGCTGACGGCAATCGCGCCCACGAATTCTCCGGCGTTGCCTGGCATCATCGCGATCGGGGCAAACGCGAGCCCCGTGGTGACGGTTGACCCGAGCAACGGTATCGCGAGGTGCTTGACCATCTCACGAACGGCCTCCATTCGCGATTTCCCCTCTCGGATCGCGACGGTGACCTCGTCGACGGCGACAATCGCGTTGTCGATCAACAAGCCCAAGGCGATGATCATCCCCGTCACTGACATTTGGTGAATCGGGATCTCCATCACGCGAAGCCCGAACAGGACGGACAACGTTGAAAGCGGTAGTGACAGAGCAACCACCAGCGCGCTACGCCAACCCATCAGCACCAAGATCACGCAGACAACCGCGGCCGCCCCGATCATCAAATTCAGCGCGAGCGACGACAAACGATCCGACACGTACTTGGTCTGGTCCAACGGCAAATCGATCGCGATCCCCGCCGGCAACTGAGCCTCGAACTCGGCAAGGATCTTGGCCGCTTTCGGACGCCAAAGGTCGATTCGTTCGTTGGGGCGCACGAGGACGCCAAGACTGACCGCGGGGTGCCCGTCGATCGTTCCCATGCGCGAAAGCGGATGTGGAACGCCTCGGCGTATGGTCGCGATGTCATCGAGGCGAACCATTTCGCCGCCCGCGCCCGACTGAATCAGCGTCTCGCCGATTCGATCGGCTTGGACGAATTGGTTGTTGATTTCGATCAATAAGTCGCTGCCACGCGAGTGCAACAAACCGGCCGAGTTCTTTGCATCGGCCGAACGCATCGCTTGGGCCACATCGGCGGCGTTCAGCCCGAGTCCCGCCGCGTCCTCGGAATCGATCTGAACGGTGATCTCTTCTCCCGGGTCCGCGAACACGTCTACCAACTCGGTTCCCTTGATCCCGCGTAACTCATCTTCGAGCTGTTTGGCGAGGCGACGAAGCACGACCCAATTCGGTGCCTCCGGCCTCTGCCAGCTCAGGCCAGTGATGAGTGCATAGGCCCGCACGTCGACTTCCTCAAAAACCGGCCGCGCTGCCTCCGGCGGTAGAACCGAAACCGCGTCGTTCACTTTCGATCGGACTTCGCTCCAGACTTCGTCGGTCTCGATGACTTCATCACGCAGTTCGACCTGAATGGTGCTGATTCCCGGTCGGCTGACGCTGGTTAGCTTTTTGATTTCCTCAACTTCCTGCAGCCGATCCTCCATCGGTTCGGTAACAAGTACCTCAACGCGTTCGGCGTCCGCCCCCGGTACGCGAGTCGACACGAGTCCGCCACGCTGACGAATCGTGGGATCCTCCATCCGCGGCAAAATCGCATAGGACGTTAAACCGCTAACGGCGACCAAGCCAAGCACGAGCATGAGTGCTCGCGGATTTCGAAAGAAGATCGTGGACCAACGGTCAGCGAGCGTCTCGGCAACCGGTGTGGTGTTGGATTCACTCACCGTCACGGCTCCCTTCGCTTGGGGTGACCAACAAACCCGCGGTCAACCGATGGAGCCCATCGGAGATGACCCGCTCATCGCGACGAATCATGCCTTGCACGAGCGCGCGTTCGCCGTCGGTCTTGAGTAGCTCGACGGCGCGACGTTCGCATACCGCGACGTCGTCTTCCCCGGGCACCACCAACACGGTCCAAAGTCCACGTGCGGCGCGGGTCAAGCTCTTCGTCGGCAGCCAAAACTTGTCCTTGGCCGGATTGGATTGTTTGCCAGCATCTAAGAGAAGATCCGGAAGTTCGCCGGCGACCCAGCACGATCGAGTGGACAGATCAGCCGAAGAGGTTTCGTTACCTTGATCATCGAATCGCACGTAAACGCCCCGCGTGCGTGTCGCGCGATCGACGACCGGCTCGACGCGATCGACCCAGCCTCGACGCGTCTGCCCTCGCAGCATTGTCGTCACCGGCATCCCCGACTCCAGGGTCGCGGCGAGTGCGGGTGGCAAGCCAAAACGGGCCTCGATGTCATGG
>JBCBLJ010001148.1:0-1925 GCA_038520195.1 Planctomycetota bacterium | reverse complement strand
TCAAGCGATTGACTTTGCTCGATGGCGTAGCGATGCGGTGACGCTTCACGGCGGCCCTCGAGGTGAGTTGCTTTCGGTGCGAGGCGAGCCCGCTCGGGTCTTCGCGGTATTGCGCGAGAATGAGAACCAATGTGTGATCACGCATCACAATGCGCCCCAGCAAACGGTCGTCGCCGGCGATCCCGTTTCGGTGGCGGCGGCCAAGGACCAACTTTCGGCGGCGGGTTTGGCGTCGATCGTGATCGCCGTTCCGGCCGCCTTTCACACGCCGATGATGGCGACGGCGCGCGATGTTCTGCGAACGCGGACTAGCGGTCTTTCCCTGCGGCCGCCCCGGTTTGCTTTCTTGTCGGCGACTCAAAACCGCTACCTCGCCGAGCCCGAGTCGGTCCTCGAGAACTTGATCGACCAGCTCGTTCAACCGGTCGGATTTTGTGGCGCGGCCGAACGCCTCGTTCGAGACGGCTGCGGACTTCTGATCGAGGTCGGACCTAATAACGTGCTGTCGCGATTAGCCTCGTCGACGGTCGCGGGCCGAGCACTGTGCCTCAGCCTTGACAACCGAAGCGTTCCCGCGTCGCTGCAAGCGGAATCCGTGAAATGGGCGTGTCGACTGTTCCACGGCGGAATGACGATAGAGCAGAGCGCCTCGATTCAGGTGGCGAGCGACCAAATCGGGGTAGATCGAATCGTGGAAAATACGCCGACGCCTGAGTCTTCGCGATCGGCTGTCAATGCAGAACCGAAACGCAGCTTTTCAGTCGTCGATGTCACGAGGCGCGGTCGACGTGGCGACCGAGCGGTGTCGGACAAAACGACCGTCCCACACACTGCACCGAACGTCGAGCCCTCGAACGGCAAAGTGCTTCCAGCCGCGCCTGCGAAACAGGCGGACGTAACTGCTGAAAGCGCGACCGACGACGGCGCGCGTTCCTTCTTGTTCGATCTCGTCGTCGACTTGACCGGCTATGAACCGGAGATCATTGACTTCGATGCGGACCTCGAAGCCGAACTCGGCGTCGACAGCATCAAGAAAGCGCAGCTGATCGGCGAGTTAGTTCATTGGGCGAATTTGAACGTCACGACGCAGGACATCAAACTGTCCGACTATCGTTCGATGGCCGATATCCTGGCACTGATGCCGGGGACTCAAGTGGCCGCGGCGCCGGGTACAGCAACGGGGCCGACTGAATCGCGTGGGGCCCATGGATCAGCAGAGGCCCATGAATCAGCAGAGGCCCGTCAACCCGTCGAAGACAATGTCTCCGTCACCCGCATCGCGGAGCCGACGGTCGGTCCGTTGGCCACGCAGCCGTCCGCGGAATCGGCGATTGCCCAAGCCGAGGTCAACGCAACGCCGGACCCTGAGATTTGCGGCGACTCGCTGAAGCGATTCATGATCGACTTGCTCGTTGACCAAACGGGCTATGACGAAGACATCATCGACATGGACGCGGACCTCGAGGGTGAGCTCGGCGTGGATAGTATCAAGCGAGCGCAGTTACTTGGCGAGCTGAGCCAGCAATACGATTTACCCGTCGTGCAAACCTCCGATCTCAAGCTCTCGGACTTTCCGACGCTCGCCTCGATCCACACGTTCATCATGGATCAGGCTAGCGCAAAAAAAAAAGCCTGCTCCGATAGCCTCGGCGAGGCCTGAGCTGAGAATCGAGGCAAGTGCGATTCCGGTGCCTTCAACCGGAACGCATCGTTTCACGCTGCGACTGCGTGACGCGCCGCGGCTTTCCGAGATGCCGATCGTCCCTCTGTTTCGCGGAAGCGCTGTGGTGCTTGGCGACAACGAGATCGCCAACGCGCTGGTATCACGCCTGCAACAACTCGGCGTGCGTTGCGATCGGCTGCGGGCCGCGACGATGGAGGACTTGGATCGAACGCTCGATCAACGTTGGCGAGAAGAAGCACCC
>JBCBLJ010001188.1:0-1673 GCA_038520195.1 Planctomycetota bacterium | reverse complement strand
CTTTGAGTGCGCACCGTTGTTTTTGACCAAAACAACGGATCGCGCCGTGTCTAGAAACGGCGCACTTCTGGACGCCTATCTTTCCGCCGTGCAAGCGAGCAATCGCGTTTTCCCGCACCACGGCAGCTCGCAATCCACCGCGCCGGTCTTTGTCTCCGGCAAGAGGCCCCTAAGTTCTCTGTCTCTCGCTCGTGCAAGACGCCGCGCGGGCAAGACTCAGCGGGCGGACCCGTCTTCGATGCTTTTTTGAAAGGAAGCGACCAATTCAGCGAATTGTACTCGGGGCGAGGGCTCAGATGAGTGAGGCGCAGAAGCAGATCAAGCCACCTCCCAAAATGAAGGCCACCGACGTGTACATCATTAGCTGGAACTGCCGGTGCATGGCCCCAAAGGATCTCCTCAACACCGTGCTGAATACGCACGCGGACGTCATCATCATTCAGGAACCTCCTGCGACTCTAAAGAATGTGCGCGCGATACTTCGCGACCCAAGTAAGTCGGTGCGGAATCCCCGCGCCGGCCTCAAATACCGACAGAGTAGGTTTACCGACGACTGGCTCTACTCTCGAGGCCGAGTTCGGATCGCGAGTTCAAGGCTGCCTCCACACGCAAGTTCGAAACCCTGACACTATTCCCTCCGTTCGAGTGCGGGGCCACTGCACTGCTATTGATCGCTATAGTTGGCTCATGCCAAAGCAATCAGAGGAAGCAAAGCTCAAACGCCGGAAACCTGCTAATCGTCGTGGCGTGTTCACAACATGGAGGGCCAACACCTGGGAGGCGTTACTCGCAAGATCCCACCGCAACGTCACCGATGCACTTGGCGAATGTTCGGCAGTAAGTCACGTCGAACGTGACGTTACCGAATCGGTGCTCGACAAGTCATGGCGACCACCAACGGGTGAGTGGGCGTTGATCGTCACGATGGCAACTCAGAGCTGGGCAACAATTGTTGCAAGCTCTGGGACAAGTGACGCACTCGAGCAACTCGTTGGTGAGTTCGAAGGGCAATGCCTCTCGGCAGGTCATTCCGACTCCGAAGGAACAGTGTATGTCCGAGTGTCCGAGAACAGCCCAGCCACCAGTCACGGTTGCACACTTTTGTTCGATTTTCAGTCAGACGGAGGCGCCTGGCGCGATGCGGTTCGAGAACCGCCCGCTCCTGTCGAAAAGGATGAGGTTGAGCGTGCATTCAATCGGCTGACCGAAACCCGATTGGTGGCCGACGACCTCCCGTCGAACTGGCTGGAGCAATTTGATTCATTGCCAAGTGCTCACCAAGCCGTCTTTCGGCACCTAGACGCGTACGTGCCCGGGTTGTACTACGATTTGGACCGATTTGAGTTAAGCGCGCCATTCGGGCACGAAGACATCCTAGAACATCTGTCTTGTGTCGATCTCATTCGTTTTGGGTCGATCGCGAGCGACGAACCATCTCCCGAAGCTCTTGCCGCAACACGTGAACTCCATGCCGGGATTCGATCGAAGGATCTCGGGGCCGTCGAAAAAGCGATCGCGGCGGGGGCATGGTTCTCGACAATTGAAGGCGATAGTTCAGCTCTCTATATGGCTTGCTTTGAACTCGCCTATGAACCTTATGAAGTTGGGGCGGAGATCATCATTAGACTGCTCGATGCAGGCGCACGTGCTGCGGATGATTGGCTACGCGAGGG
>JBCBLJ010000167.1:0-12398 GCA_038520195.1 Planctomycetota bacterium | reverse complement strand
GCTGCGGATTCCGCTCGTCGAACTCTATGCGATGATCCCCGACGCGGAGCTGCTGGAGGCTTCACACACGATCACGCTGATCGCCACCGACCAATTCTCCAACACCTCCGAACCCGTCGAGATCGCGTTTGCGATTGACACGACAGCGCCCAGTATTCCCCCAGCGCCGGTTCTCGTGGATGAGGAAGGCAGTGAAGTCCTGACGCGTACGACATCCAATACACGTCTTCGTATCCGCGCGATGGGTGAAACCGACAGCATCGTTCGGCTGTTCCAGGATTCACACGAAGTCGGTTTGGCGATCGCAAACACCACCGTCGAGTTCCCGGTCAATCTCGGTTCGCTCGGCGACGGTACCTTTACTTTTACCGCAACCACCGAAGACACGGCGGGGAATCGCAGCACCGCCAGCGAGCCGCTCACTGTCGTGATCGATACGACGCCGCCGGACTTGAATCGAATCGAGCTGGACCCCGCGAGCGATACCGGAACCATCGGAGACCAGACAACGGACCTACCCTCAGTGAAGCTCGTGGGTTCGTCCGAGCCCGATGCACTCGTGCGAATCGCGGGGACGACACTCACCGCGATCACTGATGCTGACGGTAACTTTTTGATCGACAGTGTTCCGCTCTCATTTGGTCCGAATGTTTTTTCGATCTTCGTTACCGACGAGCTTGGGAATAGCCACGAAGAGTCACTCACACTGTTCCGGCCCAGGCTGGAATCCAACCCGCCGACAATCGCCGTTTCACTCTCCGACGACACGGGGCAGTTCTTCAATGACGCGTTGACTTCATCCGCTGCGATCCGAGGCGCTGTTTCGGATGACTCCGGCGTCTCCGCTCTCTTTTTGAGCGGAAGTATCACATCAAGGTCCGACGCCGCGGTGACGACCTTCGGTCCGCTGGACATCACTTCGTTCCTTGAGGGTGATGTCTTCAGTCTGTCGACGTCCGATCTCGAAGCAACCCTCGGCAGAACGCTGTTGGACGGGCAACTCGACTGGTCTGTTATCGCGTTGGACATCTACGAAAACGTCTCTTCGGCGGCCACGGTCTCCTTTGAGTTGGACGCGACGCCTCCGGTCGCACCACAAATCACGCTCGATCCGACCAGCGATCTCGGCGCCAGCCCCTCCGACGGTATCACCAGCGCGACGAATCTCGCGCTGGTGCTGGACGTCGACGAGATCGGGGCCGCCGAAGTGTTCATCGACGGAGACTCGTATGCGACAGTCCAGCTGGCGGCGGGATTGAATGAGGTCACCCTCGCCGAGCTTCCCGCGGGAACTCACGTGGTCACGGCTTCGACGACTGACATCGCCGGAAACGTAAGCGGCCAAAGTGAGGCCTTCGAAGTCATCGTCGACACGACACCGCCAACATCGCTGAGCACGACCATCACTCTTGCGGCCGACGGCTCAGATGATGCCACGATCACCGGTTTGACCGAGCCACTGGCAACGGTCTTCGTCTTCAGAGGCTTGGACTCCGAAACGCCGATCGCCGAAGCCACGGCCGACACAAGCGGCGACTTCGAATTCGGCGATCTTGCGTTAGCAAACGGCCTGAACCGATTTCGTGTTGCCGCGCAAGACATCGCGGGCAACGACATCGAGACCACGGTCTCCACATCGTACACCGCCCCCGATACTTCACCGCCCGAAGTCAGACTCGCGTTACTCAGCGACACGGGAGCTTCCGAGGATGATTTGCTCACCCGCGAAGCGGCGATCACCGGAATGGTCGACGATGCCAGTCGAATCGCCGCGTTCCAAGTCAGCGTGCAATCCGGTCCCTTCGTCAACACTCTTGGTTCGCTCAACGACAATGCCTTCACGCTTTCGCGGTCGATCCTCGAGACCATTGCCGGTCAGTCTCTCGTTGACGGAAGCGTCTCCGTTCGTGTCCGCGCGACCGATGTCTTGGGACAAGCTTCCGAAGTCACGGAACTGAACTTCACCCTCGACGCGACACGACCCGAAACACCGCACCCATTGGTGTTGAATCCGACCGACGACTCCGGTGCCGTGGGCGATGGGTCTACCAACGTCAGTACGCTACGTTTCGAGACGGGAAGCCAGGACTCCGATGCCGAAGTCGTGTTGTTTCTGGATGGCCAGGCCGTGGACCGAGCGCCTGTCGCTGACAGCATGACGCTAGCAGCATCAAACGTGACGGGCCGCCATCGCTTTGTCGCCCAGTCCATTGATGCGGCAGGGAATGTCAGCTTCTTCACGGCCCCTCGATACATCACGTTCGATGACCAGTTCATCGCACCCACCATTGGACTGCGAGCCGATCAACGACGCGATGATCTCGGCAGTTCGTTACACACCACCGATGCCATTGTCTCCATTCTAGGCGATGTCGAGCCGGGCGCACGCCTTCAGCTGCAAGGTCGGAGTGAGTTCGCAATCGCTGACGGGTTCGGTCGCTATGAGATTTCCGATCTCGAACTAACGCCCGGAGACAATTCACTCACGCTAATCGCCACCGACGTCGCCGGAAATTCCAGCACGTCGGACTTTACCATTGTCTTTGTCGATCGAAGCGGCCCGTCCTTGCAGCTGGAGCTGGCAAATGACACGGGACGCAGCTCACTTGACCGGCGAACGTTTGATCCGACCATTTCGGGTACCGTCAACGATCCTTCCGGCCTTCGATCACTCTCCGCTTCGCTCAACGATTTTCCAGCTGTTGACATCACCGGCGCATTGATCGGCGAGGACCTGACGTTGGAACTCGCGGACTTGGAGTCGATTCTCGGACAGTCACTACCCGACGGCCGATTTCAACTCACGGTGAACGCGATTGATGCGCTGGCGAATGCGTCTTCAACAACGCTCGAGTTCGACCTGGACCGTTCGGCGTCGCCACTTTCGTCGGCACCGGACCTTCTCACGTCCGACGATCTCGGGCACGACGCACGCGACAATGTGACCGCGACCGCCGCGCCAACCGTTCGCGTCTTCGCCGAGCGCGGTGCGCTCGTGAAGTTTTACATCGATGGAACGCTGAGCGGCGAACTCTTTTCGACCGGCGTGGCGCAGTACACCTTGCCCACGCTTCTCAGTGGGAGCTACGACATCACGGCCACCGTCGAAGACCTCGCCGGAAACATCGCACCGACGACCGAGCCGCTGACGCTCACGGTGGATCGTGAAATTCCGGTGGCGGTGACGCTTGAGATGTTCGCGTTCCATCAAAGCGGTGTGCGTGACAATCACACGACCGATGCGCAAGTCAACCTGATCGGCACGTCGGAAGTGGGCACTCGGATCACGATGACCGGTCAAAGCGAAGCGCCGGTCGTCGATGACTCCGGTTTGTTCTTTTTCGTCGCCGACCTTGCTGTCGGCACCAATGAGTTTGTCGTCAGCGCAGAAGACGTCGCGGGAAACGCGATCGAGCAGACCTTTGTGTTTACTCGTGGTGAGCGGTTGCCGCCCGAGTTCACGCTCGAGGCGATCGATCAAAGCGACGTCACACCGCCGATCCTCAACGGGCAGCTACGTTCCGAAAACACCATCGTTTCGGCCCTGGTCAGCACGGCGCCGGACTTCGCCCTGTCCCTGGACCTGACCGACCTACTCAGCAACGGCGAATTCACGCTTACGCCTTCGGACATCGAAGCCATTCACGGGGCTCCGTTTGTAGACGGGACTCACACGCTGTATTTCCAAGCGACCGACCGCGACGGACGAGTCAGCGAACCGACCTCATTGGATTGGCGCCGCGATGCAACTCGTCAAGCCGAAGTAGAAGTGAGCGTTTCGCCGATCTCCAGCTCTTTCCGTTACGACGTTCACGCGACCGCCGCCTCGGATCCGGGTCAACGCCTGGACCAAATCTCCATTCCAGTTCCCGCCGACGCGTTGGTTTCGGAGATCGTTGTGCCGCCAACCTGGCGCGCGGACCACTCCAGCGGCGACACGTTGATCCGATTCATCGCAGAAGATCCCGCAAACGGATTGACCGACGGACAGTCATTGAGCTTCCGATTCACGGCGGACACCGCGCCAACGCTTGGGAAGCTGACGCTCGTGATGACGGACTTGGTGCAAGCGGTCGATCGCGAAGTCTCGGTGGGTGGCAGCGTTCCTTCGGCGGTCGACTCCGTGGCGGTGACCGACTTTTATACCACGCTTGCTTCACAGAACCTCTCCATCGATTCGGTTCTCGGATTGCGATCCAATGATGCGTTGGATGCGTCACTCGTGCTGGCGTCTGATACGAGTACGCTTTGGGGCGCGAGTGTGACGGTCGCTCCCGATGGTGGTTTCGAGCTCGTTGCCGACGACCGATACATTGGTGTCGCTGCCGGTGAAACGATCAGGGACTCTTTCACCTACACCGTTCGGGCCGCTGATCAGAGTCTGCACACCGGCACCGCCTTCATCACCGTCGAAGGTGAAAACCAGCCGCCCGTCGCGGTCGATGACATACCGATCGCGACAACGCCGTCGCTCTTCACGCGAGCCGACTCGACCATCGTACTGAAGTCCAACGACCTGTTGGGCAACGACACCGACCCGGACGTCAACGATCGTCTCTCGCTTGCGGGGGTCGAGTCGACGAGTGCCCTCGGCGCCACGATCATGCTGGTCGAGGGTGTCTGGATCTACGACCCAACCGGCGTCGCGTCGTTTACCGCACTCGCCGCCGGCGAGAGTCGCCGTGATCAGGTGGTCTACACGATCAGAGACGCGGGTGGTTTAACGGTCTCGGCAACCGCAAACATCCATGTGCAAAGCGGGGTCAACGTTGCGCCCGTCGCGGCCGGTTCTTCGGCCACGCTCGACGAGGACGGCCAGCTGATTTCGGTCGCCTCGTTGCTCGACGGCGCGACGGATTCCGATTCGCTGCCCGGAGAAACACCGCTGCGAGTCGTTCCGGAAACCATCGCGACAACGCTAGGTGCTTCGGTGACGTTGTTCGCCGACGGCTCATTCGAATTCGACGCGACCGGCCTGAACGCGATCCAATCGCTCGCACCGGGAGAGGATCTGAACGACAGTTTCGAATTCCGCGTCACCGACGGCACCGAGATGTCGACTCCCGCCGTGGTCTCGTTGGCGATCCTGGGCGTCAACGATGCACCATTGGCGATCGACGATTCGTATTTGGGTGTCGCCGCGGACGACTCGCTCACCGTCGATGCCGCTCAAGGACTGCTCGCCAACGACACGGACATCGATTCAAGTTCGCTGATCATTGACCCCAGTCAGACACTTGCAACAACCCAAGCCGGTGCGACGATCAGCCTTCGACCCGACGGTAGCTTCGACTACGAACCCGGCGAAGCCTTCGTCGGTCTTAGCGCCGGCGAGACGACTCTCGATTCGTTTACCTATGTCGTCCATGATGAACTCGGTGCTGAGTCAGCCGCAACTGCGACCATTCAAATCGTCGGTGTCGACGACGCGCCGGTTGCTGGAACCGATGGAATCGAACGCGGGTTTTGGACTGTCGCGTCGCAAACGCTGTCGGTGACGGCAAGCGAAGGCGTGTTGGCGAATGACTTTGATCCTGACACCCAATCGAGCGGAACCCGACTCGAGGCATCATTTGATGGGTTCAGCCAATTCGGTGCACGAGTCGTTGTCGCTCCAGACGGTGGCTTCACGTACGATCCGACCGCGAGCACCACGCTGGCTCAGCTTCAAGCCTCCGGCGTCGATGTCGTCGACCGCTTTACTTACACCGTGAGCGAGGTTCCCGAAGGTTCGTTTTCGGTACTCTCGGCGTCGTCGGCTCCGCAGGCCAGCAGCGAAGGGGTGGTCGAGATCGTGCTCAAGAGTGGACCCTCCAACTATAGCTTCGATCTCGTCGCCGGTGGGTTCGAGCGTGTTGGGTCAGGAGTCTCGATCAATAACTATGGCAACGTCGCGTTCTCTGCCACCGAAAGCGGAAAGGACAATCTCTTTATCTGGGAAGAATCCGAAGGCATCAAGTCGTTACTACCGGATGAAATTGTATTTGGCGACGCTTCGGTGACGATCCCACCGCGCGGCGAACCGACCGACTCGCCGAGCATGCGATTCAGCGACACCGTCCAAGTCAACGACGGCAACCAAGTCCACGCACAGCGGCAACTCAACGCCGAAGCCGCGATCGGCATGTTCGCCGTCGGTGTGCCGGTTCTCGAGTTTACCGACGTCGCGCTGACCTACAGCGAACTTTGGAATGCGCAGCGACTCTACAACGCCATCGAACCGCCGAGTAACAACGCTGCCTCGGACGACACTTCGACGAGCGAGCATGCGGATTGCGGTGACGAAGGCGATGCCGACAGCGACAGCGGATCAGGAGATACTGGAAACAATTCTGACGATGCGTCCGGCGACAGCGGAGGTTCCAGCGGTGGTACCAACGGCGGCGGACAAGACAACTACGCTAGTCCGCGACAGCTAGCCGTTGGCGACGAAGGCCTCGCCAACGCCGGGCTCCGGTGGGGCGATCCACTGATGCTGGATATGCAGTTGTTCATTTCGTCGGCTGTGCTTCCGCCAATCTTCGGGACCGCGGCGACCGCCTCACGAGCCTTGGTGCCACGCGTTTGGACTACCAACCCGGTCTGGTCAAGCGCGTTCTTCACGCCGGCTAATCCCGTTTGGAACGCGTTCCAACACCCTGACGCCGTCAATCTTGGCGTCCTCCAAGCGACCGCGCTCGTCACGTCGATCATGCCGATCTTTGAACCGCAGATCTACGTCACCCCGTTTACAACCGTCCGCCCCGAAACAGCTTCGGTCAACAACCGCAACGAAGCCGTCTTCATCGCCGAAACCAATGACAGCGAAACCGATCCGGGGCTGAGCCTGGTCACCTTCAGCCGCGAACGCGAACAGCCTTATGTTCGCGTGCCACTCGATCAGCCCGTCAGCAACGTGCAACTTTCCGATACGGGGTGGAGTGTCTTCCTTCAAGGCGGTCAAGTCAAAGCGATGTCGATCAACGGCGATGTCAAGGACTTGGGCCTAACCGCGATCGGTGACCAAGTTGCGATCAGCGACACCGGTATTATCGCCGCCGCCGCCGAGGGGCCATCCGGTCGCGGCATCTATGCGGTCGATCCCGAGACCGGCCAAACCGTCAAAGTCGTTGGAGAATCCGGCGATGGTTTGGTCGATCCGAATGAAGCCAGCATCGATGGCAATGATGTCGGCGGCATCGCGTCGCTGTTGGCCGGACCGATCGGAATCAATGGCGCGTTCAGTACCGGTACCAGCGATCGAGGCGACGTTGAAGACAACAGCGGCGAGAACGGTGGGTCATCCGGCAACGCTTGCGATGCGATCTTGGATCCGTCCACCGCAGCGGGACTCGTTGGCGCCGTCGCGCCGGCCCAAGACCCGCCCTCCGGAACACCGTTCCTGACGGTGACCTTCATGGCAGCTGATGGGGACGGTAGCGAAGGTCTGCACTCGGCGCGTTTCTATTTCCCCAGCGATGGCGACGATGTCGTTCCACCGGAGCTGTTTCTTGGGCACGGCAAAGTTGTCGACATCGGCGAAGTCCTGCCGGGCATCGGTACGGTCGACGGGATCGAAGGCTTTGATGTCATCAACAACTCCGGGCAAATCGTCTTCAAGACCGGTGACAAGGTCGTTCGCGCAAATCCACCCGTCTATGCCACGGGCGAAGTCCTTTACGCACTCGAGGGTCGCTCGCTTTCCGAGAATCAGACGTTCGCCAGAGACGGCGGCGCGGCGATCGCGACCTTCGTCGCGGGTGACCCCTCCGCTTCCATCGACCAGTTCACCGCCACCGTCGATTTCGGCGACGGCGAGACGGAGACAGCTGTCATTCGACCGGGAAACGGTCCCCTCACCTTCGAAGTCATTGCCGATCACAGCTACCATCGCGAAGGCCCTTATGCGATCACTGTCCACATCACCGACGTTAAGAATCGAAACGGGGGTGTTGCCGTCTCGCTCGCGAACATCATCAACGTCAAGAGTGAGGAATCAATCGAGCGACTGGCCTTGGCCGACGACGAGGGCAATTCGATCATGCCGACGATCGAAAGCTTTGCGACGCCCGTCGCCGATTCGGGCGACGACCCGGCCCGCGGTGGGGCATCATCCGCTGGATCGTCTGCGAGCAGCGAAGTGCGTTCGTTCGGGCTGTTCACTTTCGCATCCATCGATCGCGCTTCGGGGACCTACGAAGTCGTCGCGCTGGGAACGGCGGGTTTCTCTTACGCGTTTGGATTCGAAACCGCCGGTAGCGACGGACAAGGCGAACCCGGCGCCAGCCAACGCGGCGACGGCTCGGGAATCAACGTTCGTAAGGTGCTGGCTCGTGGTTCGATCGATGGAGTGTCGTTCACGACGGGTGCTTTCTCCGTCGATGAGTACGAGACGGCATTCGACGGCGAAGCCAGTTTCACCGTCACGACGGAATCAAGTTCCTTCGCTGAAAACGCAACGACCACGTCCAACATCGTCAGCCAATTCGTGGATGAGAAGACTTGGTCGGCGGGAACATTCGATTGGACACTGACATCCGACAAGCAAGTTCGCTACTCCTCGTTCGGAGAACGCTACGTCGACGGCGATCTTGCCGGCCAAGTCGATGCGCTCGTCGCTGGCGGAGGCTCATCGCTTGTCGGAAACTTCTCCCGCAGCGGCGTCGAAACAACGCTCGAAGTGTTGCGCGAGTTTGGCGGCCTTCAGGTCGCAACACGTCACCTTAACCTGCAGTCTTCCAGCACGTCGGATCATCAAGGCGGCCGCCAGCGATTTAGCTACGTCGATCGAAATCGGTCGACGCGCACCACCGAGTCCATCGGCAACGTCAACCGCGACGGCAGTTACTCCATCACCGTGACGACCGCTTCGAGCGCGACGCTCGAAGAGAGTTCTCGGCGGAACGGACCGCTCCAGACCTCCACGACCGGCTTTCAAAACGCAACCACCACGATGGAGAAGTCCGGCAATATTCAGTTCGGCGATTACAGCATCAGCTCGACGACGACCGCAAGCGCTGGCCAAACAACTCTCGAAACGAACCAGGGTCAGTCCAGCAGTGCCTCGACCGAGACCACGTCAAACTCGTCGCTGCTCGGAAGTGGCAACGATGAGTCCGGGGAGTTTCGTTTCTTGATTTCAACGTCCACCGTCACGAGCGCCGACTCTGTCCTCACCAACGTCATCGACAGGGATTATCAAGTCAGCTCGACGCAGGAGTCGGCTTTGACCACCACGATTTCGCAGTCAGGCAACCTGTATGGCGGCGACTACGTCTACGACGAACAGGGTTCACAAACACAGACGAGTCAGACCACCACGACGAACGGTCCAAGCACGATCGTTTCCGATTCGACGAGTTCAGCAAGTACGACCAGGCTGACGACGGGAAACAAGAAGACGGGAAGTTTTCAAATCATCTCGTCCAGCGATTCCACCGGCGAAAGCACAAGCGTTTCGACCAACCAATCGCTCCGTACCGAAACCAACACGCTAAGCGTCTCGGAATCGGAGTCCGAAAAGTCTGGGGACGCCCGCGCGGGGACGTACGTCTTTTCCGGCTACCAGTTCGCCGACGCGCAAACCACTGCGATCACGACCAATACACATGTCAATGGGATCGTGCACCGCGAAGAAAGCCAACAACAGGTCGTGTCCGAGTCGACCTACTTCGGCGACGGCAATTCCAAAACGGGTGCACTGGACAAGGTCGACGAAACCCGAAGCGACGCGCATGGAAGCACCACGGCCACGAACCAAACATCTCATTCCACTCGTGTCACCGAAACTCGCACCCGCGGCGAATCCGCAACGACCAGCAATACCTTGACCGGGATCTTCTCGTCCGTTTCTGAGCAAGTGTCGTTCTCAACGGTTGCCACCGACACCGTCAACCACGATTTCCGTTCGCAACAGCGGTCCGAGATCGATGCGAGCCAGTCGAGCACGACCGAAGGTGATCGAATCACGGGTGAGTCGATCACCGTTTCGATGGCTCGCTCTCAGCATGCCACCCAAGGCACCCACGAGATTCATACGCAAACGGCTACCTCGAGGATCAACTCCGAAAGTCGCACCGAATCAACTTCGTCCGCCAACGCCATCACCGGCGAGTACTCGACACGCGCGAGCACGGTCTCCCAAAACACCGAGTCCAGTCTGGACAACAACCAGACGCTCGTGTCGCACCGTGTTTCCACGAACCGGTCTTCGGCCCAATCACAGTCTACCGGGAACTCGATCACCGGCGATGCCACGGAAAACACTGAATCCCAATCGAGCAGTCAATCGTTGGCGGTGACTTTCAACGGCCCCGAAACAACGATCCTTTCGAACGAACGCAGTTATCCATTCGACACAACTTCAGAACTTGGCGAACTAGCCAGCGGACTGACGCTCGTTCTCCCAGCCGGTCTTTCCGTTGCGACCGACAGCGAAACGATCGCCGCTTCTGCGGGATCGTCCAGCGAAACATCCGTCACCAACTCAAACGGCATTAGCGGTGTCTACGAACGTGAGTTGAACCGCAACGCTTCCAGCGAGACCCGGACGCGGCGTTCCAATCGGACCTCGGACACACAGGTTCACTCCACAGCAAATTCATCTTCGTCCGCCACCGCAACCGGAAACTCCGTCACGGGGGACAACGGTAGTACGACCGACCGATCGTCCGTCACTGAGACGACATCATCCACCCAAAACCAAGGTCAAACCCGCACACAGTCGACAAGCTCTTCTTCGACGCAAGTTGGCGCCAGCAACGGCAACGAAATCACAGGAGTCTTCACAACCAATCATCAGGCCGATGCCGAGGAGTCCTCGACATCGATCGTGGTCAACCAGACTCTGGAAACAACCACGACGAAACACAGTGTCATTTCCACCCAAACCACGGGCACGGAAAACCAGATTCTTGGCACGACTGAAGCGACTCAAGCCACGACCTCCAACTTCGCCACCACGACGGAAACCGCGAACCAGGCATTCGCCTCCATACACACGGTCATGACGGAGTCGATTGGCACGATCACCTCCTCCGCAAATGCAAACACTGGCGCGTTCTCCGAAGACCGATCGGCCATCACGACGACGACCAAAGAAACGGACTCGACCAACGATGTCGAGGCGATCAGCGGTAGCGAAAGCGTGACTTCAAACACTTCCAGTGCAAGCGATGGCAACTCGATTCTCGGCGTCTACTCCAGCAACGAAACACTCGAGCAGACGGTCGAGTCGTCGATCACCAAGGTCAATCAAACGCTGACATCCGCGACGGACTCCAACGCCACTTCGGAGACAACAACCGTCCGTCGCGGGAACTCCGTCACCGGCGACTATGACGAATCCTGGGAAACGGAGTCGAGTAGTACCGAGTCTCAACAGAACACAAACCAATCGCGTCAATCGACGCTGACGTCCGACGTTGACAGTAGCAGCGTCGGTTCAGTGATCGGCAACCAGATCAGCGGTGCACTCCAGCGCAACTTGACCGATTCATCGACCGCTCAGCGGAGCGAGACTCTCACCAACGCCACGCTGTCATCGACGTCCTCGATCACGATCACCAATGAGGGCACTGCCGCGATCATCGGTAATAGCATCGAGGGCACGGCGAACGAATCGACCATGTACGAACGCGTGACTGTTCAAACCGAGCAATCAACGAACGGTCTCGAAGTCGGTTCAGTGACGATCATCGACGCGGTCTCCGGCGCCGCACAATCGGATTCCAACTCGATCACCGGCATCTACAGCGAGACAGCGACAACACTTTCGGAGTCCAGTCGTTCAACAGTCATTACCAACCAGACCGAACGCACCGACGGCACCGCGACGATTCAGTCCCAGGCCACCGTGACCGAGACTGGCAACCAAATCACAGGCGGTTTTCGTCGGATCGCCGATTCCACCACCTCCGGGTCCACCGACGAGACGACCACCAATCAAACTCAGACGTTTCAGGTGCTCGGTGATGAATCCGAGTCGCTCACCGACGAAACCCTCGGTAACTCGATCACCGGTGAGCGGAACGGATCGATGTCGAGCATGTCGACGAGCACTCTCGAAACCCACCTCGTCAATCAGTCACTTGAGGTGGCCGCGACCATCATTGAATCGGTCGATCGCGAAACCGTTTTCTCGGGCAACTCCATTCGCGGCAACACCACCTCCAGCACAGAGAACGAAGGAACGCGGACTCGATCGGAGACTCTGACCAATGGAACCCTCGAAGCGCTCGCCGACGAATCGACGTCGTTTGTTTCAACCTCCGTCCGTTCCGAGAACGTCCTGACCGGCGTTTACGAAGAGTCAATTGTCGGGTCTCAAGCATCCCAGATTCTCGGCACCGATCAGAACAAGACTCTCGTTGTCCAATACCAGGTCGATGAATCGAGCCGCTACGAAAACACCAACCGCG
>JBCBLJ010000448.1:0-6855 GCA_038520195.1 Planctomycetota bacterium | reverse complement strand
GGTTGGTCACATCGTTGATCGCGAGCACTTCGACCTTCGACAACTCCGGCGCGACTGCGGTCGCATCGATGACCTCGATGCGATCGAGATTGCCGCCAACGGGCGTCAATGCTTGACCCCGCGAATCAGAAAACCTGTAGCCGAGTGCCGCCGCGATTCCGATTCCGCCGTCGTTGGTCGCGCTACCCCCAAGTCCAACAAAGACGCGTTGAACGCCTCGCTCGATCGCTTCGCGCATTAACACGCCGGTTCCCTGTGTCGATGTCCGAGTGGGATCGCGTTCATGTCGTTCAAGCAAAACCAGTCCAGAAGCTTGAGCCAGTTCGACAAACCCCGTCTTGCTCTCGCGATCCAACAGGTACTCGCCCTCGATTCCGCGGCCGATCGGATCGAGCGTCGCGCAGCGGACGGTTTCCGCCGTAGCAACATTCTGGCGAACCGAATCGAGGAAGCCATCGCCGCCGTCGGAGGCGATCACGATCTGGGTTTCCAGGTCGGAGTGGGCCGAAGTCAGCCCGCGGGCGATCGCAGCGGAAACCTCGGCCGCCGTCAGCGAACCCTTGAATTTGTCCGGAATGATCAACACCCGCATCGGAAGTCTCGCGTCAATGCATCCGTCGATTGGAAATTGGGCAAAGTTTGCGACCAAGACCAGATGTTCGCGTTCCGTGGTGCACAAGCGGCCGATGCAAACATAGTTTCGGTTCCTCCCCGGCGAGCTTGGTCATGCAATTACCTCAGCAACTCGGTCTTTGGCGACTCGGTCAACCGGTTCACCAAAATGATACGTTTCAGGTGGCTCTTGCCCAGCCGGTCGATGCGAAAGGAAGCCGGCGTTGGGACTACGTCGTGAAACTGGGCCATCGCCGTGACGGTCAACTCGGAATTCACCAAACCATTGCGGCAGGGTCGTCGATTCTGCACCCCAACGTCGTTTCCATTCTCGATGGCGATCCGTTGGGAACGTTTCCTTACGTGATCATGCCACGTCTCGAAGGTGCGACGTTGGCGGAACGAATGACCCAGAACGGCACCGCATTACCAGTGTTGCTTTGGATCGTCCGCCAGTTGTGCCAAGCACTCGAAGCGGTTCATGGTAGCGGCTGGAGTCACCGGGACATCAAACCGGCGAACGTGTTCGTTGGCGAGAACGGTCATGTCACGCTACTCGACCTCGCGTTCGCTTCGCCGCAAGCCATCCAGGACGACGCGACCTTTAAGGGCACGCCAAAATACGCGGCACCCGAATTATTCACGTCGGCGCCCACTCGAGGCCCGGCCGCAGACATTTTCGCGGTCGGACGAGTGCTTTGGGAAGGACTCGCGCGGGTTGAGACTCAAAACGAAGAAGCACTCAGCGCAGCCTGCGAACTGGTCGAACGGATGGTGGCCGAAGAACCGAGCGACCGTCCGACGGCTCATGAGTTGACCCAAACGCTTTTGCGGCTCGAGATCGATACACTCAGCGAACACGTTGGTCCACAGACAGGGCGTCGCGCCGCGTAGGCGAAGGAGTTTGACTCGTTCCCTCGCACATGGACGCCTGGGTCAATCCCTGGACCCTATCCGATCCAGCTCAAAATGCTGTGCGTGCGCGTGCAGTTGATGCAGCGCAACCGCAGAGTCAATCTTCAGCGTCTTCTTCAACGCGTTCTAACTCCGCAAGGATCGCGACCGCGCGCTCGGCATCACGCTCGAGCGTTTGCACGCGAACCACGCCCGGTGCCTCCGCACGGAACCCCGCCGTAAAGCCACCCGTGGCGACGGCCTGGATCCCTTCGTCCTGGAGTACGGCGACCAAGATGCTCGCGGCGGACTCCGACGTTCGTTCGGCGATGGTGACCAGTTTGTGACCGTCAAGTCGTTCGGGATCTTGATTCATGGTCTCGTTGGCAAGGTGGGCGCAATACGATTGGGACATCGACATGGCTTGAAGCCAAGCCGAATGGGGCGCGAAGACGGAATGTAGACACGATGGGACGCTCTACGTCACGTTTTCGTGACGTCCTCACGCCGCCCTGTCGGTTTGCCGCAGACCATGCTTGGTTGTCGTCAAACCGCGACCACGCGTTTCTTCTCGGATCCGAAGGTTGTTCTTCAGGTCGACATCGTTGACGTATCCGCGCGCGTGGTCGAGGTGCAGACAGATCGCGTGGAAACGGATCTGAATCGGTCGCAGACCGGCGTTCACCAAGCGCTCACCCAACTCGCGGTCTTCGCCGCCATATCGCATCCGTTCATCAAAGCCGCCGGCGCGGACCAAGTCGTGTTTCCAACCCGACGCGTTGTGCCCATTCCATGTCGGACGCGTGGTCGTGAATGCGTTCAATATTGGAGCGCTGATCGGGCCGGCGCTTAGTCGAAGCAAGCGATGCGAAAAGGGCAGTCCGTTCTGCCGAAGCCAAGAAACCGAAAATGCAAGTCCCGATCGAATGTCGTTTTCGTCGATCCGCTCGCTCAGCGACATCGGCAACTTGTAGTATCCGCCCGACAGGAATCGGTCGGCTCGAGCCGCGCGCACGTGTTGCTCGACGAAATCAGAACGCGGAATGCAATCGCCGTCGGAGAAAATCAGGTAATCGCCATCGGCCTGCTCGATTGCACGATTGAGGATCCGGCATTTTTGAAATCCATCGTCTTCGTGCCAAACGTGACGAATCCTCAAGTTTGTCTCGCCTTGCAGCCGCTCGATCGTTTCTCGCGTCTCTTTGCCGGAACCGTCATCGGCGATCAGCACTTCAAACGGCACCACACTCTGGCACGCAAAGCCCCACACCGACTTGGTCAGCCACGCGGGCATGTTGTACGTCGACAAAATGACGCTGACTCGGCGGGGTAGATCAGACATGTTCGGGGGCCATTCGAGAGAGGATGCCGATGCAACTCGACGCGGCATAGCGGTATCTCCGCGAATGTTTCGTAGAAAACATCCACCGGCCAAGTCAAGGTCGATTTGCCTGCAAACGAAGTGCGGACGATCCTGGACCGTCGCAGTGCCGTGGCCGAGAGTTGCGGCGCGACATGATTGAGCGCGCGGTCAGGCTTTGCGATGCGGCGTTCTTGGTTGGTTCGATGCGACGCGAAGTCGACCGTCACTTCCCCAACGCACACATCGCCGCGTTGTGACCCGGGATCCCACTGACGGCGCCGCCACGCGTGGCCGCGGAACCGGCGCGATAGACCCGCGGAAACTCGGTTTCCACGCCCCAGGTCCCGGCTCGTTCGTCTTCGTAAAACCAAGACAACTCGCTATGGAAAATGTTGCCCTGGTCGAGGTCAACTTCCTGTTGCAAGTCCTGCGGCGTCTTCATTTCGAGACAAGGCTCGCCGTCGGCGTTGGTCGCGAGGCAATCTTCGAACGGCTCGTCGGTCAGCTCGTTGAGTCCGTCGAGGTAGAGCTGGGCGACCTTCGCCTTCCTCTGGTCGTGGTCTTGCTCGAATAAACGCCAGGGCATGTCGAGCCCAAACAAAGTAAGCGTTTGGTAACCGCTGGCGTTGAGTTCCTTTGAGAGAATCGAATCATCAGTGAGCGTGTGACAGTAGACTTCGCCCGGTGCGGGGATCGGGAGCTCGCGGCGAGCGGCGGCGGAGTAAGAGGCGGCCATCTGCTGATAGCTTTCATCAATGTGAAACGAGCCCGCAAACGCCTCTTCCGCGCGGACACCAGTGGCCTTCAACTTGGGCAGTCGTTTCAGCAGCATGTTGATTTTGACGACCGAGCCTTCGTCGGTTTCGTTGGCCTCCCACGGTTGATCGAACAACTTCGCGAAAGTCCGTCCACCCGCGTTGATCAGCACCGACGTTGCAGTCACCGATCGCTCGACGCCCTGCCACTGAAATGTCACTTCGTGTTGTTTGCCACCGACCTCGACGTTTGTCGCCGGTGCGTCGGACAACAGATCGACGCCGAGTCGGCGACAGCGGTGGAGCAGTGAATCGACGAGCCGCTTCATTCCGCCCACAGGAACACGCCACTCGCCCGTTTCATTCCCGATGATGTGATACAGGAAGCAGCGGTTCTGGAGCAGGCTTTCGTCGTGGGCATGCGTGAAGACACCGATCTTGCCGTCGGTCAGCAACAGTCCGCGAAGCGCATCGTGTTCGGCGTACGCCTCGATGGCTTCGCCGAGCGGGCGTTCGACAAAGAGACGCCAAGCCAGCCGCTGCGCGTCGGTCCGCAGCTCCGATTCAAAGGAGTTTCGATCGCGTAGCGGCTGCAACACCGTCGGCCAAATCAACTTGGCGATTTCGGATTCGAGGCCAAGGAATTCTTGGTAGCGATCCCAACTCGAGTGTTTGCCGGTCATTTCAAACATCGAATCCCGCGACCGCGACTCATCGACGTTCGAGAGCACCAAGCCCCGTTGATTGCCGGTGTCATCTTTCCAGGGAGTGAATGAAGCCGTGGCGCGACGCTTGGTTTCAAACGTCAGTTCCAGATCGTGGATGATTTTCTCGGGCAGCAGCGAGACGAGATACGAATAGCGTGAGAGTAGCGCGTCGTAATCGGGGAACACTCGCTGGGATGCCGTCGCGCCGCCGAACGTCGCATTCTTTTCCAGCACCAACACCGATTGACCGGCCTTCGCCAAGTAGGCTGCCGCGATCAATCCGTTGTGCCCACTACCGACGACGACCGCGTCATAGTGGTTGGCGAGCTGCATTGTCATCGCTTAACTTTCTCCAGAGTTTTCGGCTTAGGCGTTCTCGCGTTTACACCACCGTATTGGGCCCCTTGATGAACAGGGTCTTCCCAGTGTTACGTCCGAATCTCAGTCTTGGGTAGTCGGACTTGTCAAGTGTTCCGGTCGAATTGCAAACTGTCGATGTCCTGACGTGTCGCGCGACTGTCCAATCTCCTTTTCTTCCGGGGACAACGCTCGATCGTCTCGGTAATGGATTGGATAGGTCAATCGACATACACACCAGTAGGTATTGGTGCGAAATGAGGACTCCAACGCGAACCGAATCGATCGGTCTTGCAATGCTCCTCTTCATCGTCGGTTGTTCCAAGACGGATCCAAAGACCATTTCGATGGCGGCGGCTGCCAGTCGCGGCCATGCGGTTGCCGCGTACCGAATTGAAAGCCAGGCGGACTTCGGTTCTTACGAGGTGACGCAAGTCTGGGCATTCAAGCGAAGCAACAGCAACAAATACCCGTACATCATCGTCGAGTTCTCGGGGCCGCACATCAGTGAGGAACCGCGATTCAAGCTCGATCAAGAGGGGCTGATCTACCTGGGACTGGTTGGCTACACCGACAACTCGTTTCGGGAAGTCTGGCAATCACCGACGGGCATTCCCGACACGCTGGTGGTAGAGCGAAACCTCGAAGACGCTTTCGCCGGCGTCTTCAGCGTCGACAGAAACGAGCCTTCAAGCCGGTTTTAAGCCGGCGACGAGGTTCGCTTTGGGAACCCGCAACCGGACTACTTCCCGGCACCAGCCCAAATCGCGCCGATGTTGTTGCCCCACAGCTTTTTGTTGAACGCGGGTAACTCTTTCTTCAACAGCCTATCGGCTCGCTTCTTCAATTCGGCCCATTGCGTATCGAGTTCAGCTCGGCGGTCTCGCGCGGGCTCAGTCACTTTCGGCAAACCACTTTCGGTGTGATTGATCATGAACAGATACTCGGCCGTGAACTTGTTGGGATAGTTTTCCACGTCGTCATAGGCCTTCGCCAATCGCTGCACCATCTCCTCGTCCCACTCGGTGATGGTCTTCACGAGTGACTCGCCTTCGTCGCGAAGTTTCTCATCGAGTTCATCTTCTGGAATACTCTTGAGCAGTAAGCCGAGCTGTTGGTTGATCTTGTACAAGCGATTCGTCATCTGGTGCATCTCCGTGAGCGATGCTTCGACTTCCGACATGAACGTATGGAATTCGCTGTATTGCTCGGGCGTGGTCGAGTAGAGCGGGTTGGCTTGGATCGTGGCCGTGACCTCAAGAGACTCGGACAATCCCTCCGCCTCCTTTGCGTCATCGCCTTCGTCGTCAGCCTTTTCTTTCTTGCCACGCTTGATCGAGAGACTCAACTTGTAGTCGCCCGGGATGGCTTTGTGGCCTCGGTAACTGGCCTCGATGTAGGCCTTTGGAACGCCAGGCATCGTTCGGTAACGCATGTTCCAAACGAAGCGATTCAATCCCTTGGCTTTGGGAATCGATGTCGGTGAAGGCGGGCCTCCGGCGTAGCCCACGAACGAATCGTCTTTCTTCGAGCTGAATCGATTCACGAGTGTTCCTTCAGCATCGTGGATCTCGAGTTCAACGTGGTCGTCGTCGCCCAGCTCAGGGATGGCGTAGTAAATGACGACGCCGTTGGCCGGATTGACGCCTTGCATCGTGGCAGCCCCGGTGAAGTCATCGCTGTTGCCGCTTAGTTGACTGCCATGGTTGGACAGCAGCGCGGGCTCAGGTTGGAAGAGATAAAACTCCGAATCAGCGTTCTCAAATTGGCGGATCAAACTCAGGTCATCTAGAACCCAAAACGAGCGTCCGGAAGTGGCGACGATCACGTCATCGTGTCGAACCATCAAATCCAGGATTGGCGTGACCGGCAGGTTCGATTGATACGCTTCCCAGCTCGCGCCACCGTCGGTGGAGAGGTAGAGTCCCGTTTCGGTTCCCGCAAACAGCAACCCAGCGAACTCGGTGTCTTCACGAACGACGCGAGTAAAGGCTCCGGCGGGGATGCCCTCTGAAATTGCGGTCCAGGTTTCGCCATAGTCGGTCGTCTTGTAAAGCCCCGGTCGCTTGTCGCCGAATTTGTAGCGGGTGGTCGCGATGAAAGCGGTGGCTTTGTCGTGAGGCGAAATCTCGATGGCGTTGATCAAACACTCGTCAAGATCCTCCGG
>JBCBLJ010001106.1:0-2076 GCA_038520195.1 Planctomycetota bacterium | reverse complement strand
ATTAAATAACCCTGCTTAGAAAAACGGTAACCCGACGGGTGAGCGAGGGATTCCAGCCTTTCCCTCGCTCATGCGTCGGGTTACCAAGCAAGATCAAGTCGTTCCCGCAGCACTAGACACTTAGAATTCGTGCGCCCGAAGTCGCGACCATCGTGTGCCTTCCCGCCTGAAATCAACCGCCAACATCCACGATCTGCCCGTCCGATGAATCGATTGAAGTATTTCGCGTTGTTGCTGCTTTTACTTTTGGTTCTTGGCGTCCCTGCCGTCATTGCACTGATTGCAGCGGCCGACGCACCACCGAAGGCAGTGCTACCCAACCCGAACGGTCACGATACGCTCTGGCAAGCGTCTCAAAAGCTAGCGCCGCTGCCCGAAGACTTTGATACAACCAAAGACCTGGAAGCTCTGAAGACGTGTCTCGCCGCCAACTCCGAAGCGATCCTGTTGCTCGAGCAAGCATGCGGTCAGGAAATGATGATTCCGCTCGACGGGATCGACTTCGCGTCCCAGCAGTGGATCGATGGGATCAGCTCGATCCGCAGCCTGCTGCGTCTAATCTTCGTTCAGGCTCGAGTGGCCGAGTTGGAGCAGCGCCCGGCGGACGCGGCCGAGTTGTATGTGAGACTGTTTGGTCTGAGCGATCGGGCCGATGACGGTGGACTGCTGATCCATTCTCTCAACGGGATGGCGGGTAAAGGGATGGCGCTCACGCCTCTGATGCGTCTCGCCGACACCTTGCCCGAAGAATCCCGAAAAGAGATCGCCAGCCGGCTGAAGGAGCTGGGCAATGACCGCATCGACATTGACGCGGTGATGAAGCGTGAACGAGCCGCCATTCGCAAGCAATACGGTTTCTTCCGCGCCGGTATCCTGAACCTTACCAACGCAGTCGAAACGGAGCACGTGACCCAGCGGGATCAGGAAGTCGACAACCAGTTTCATGAACTGATTCGGGAATTGTCGCGTGACGGGGAAACGAGTGAAGAAGGCAGCCTGGAATAGTCGGCAGCGCCGTGGCCGGGCATCGCGGACGCGGGCAACGCTATCAGAAACGCGGCGATTTGCGACAATTCTCACTTGAATGTGGTGCCCCATAGGGCTTCGTGCCGCAAATCGAATGAGATTTCCGATGGGCGCTGCGAAACCGTGAAGGGTGCCGAGGCGTTTCATCGCGAAGAGGTCATTGCTCCACACGAACCGGGTTTTCCCATCAAGTCACGCTCCATGCACCGAGTCAAATACGCCACCTTGCTTCTGCTGCTTTTCGCGGTGCTTGGCGTTCCCGCTGTCGTCGCATTCTTGCTCGCTCCAACACCGGCACCAGTCGTCGTGATGCCCAATCCGAATGGCTACGACACGCTGCGAGAAGCGTCTGCCGTCTTCGTCGAGGGCGACACCGCCGAAGAATGGGACGTTGCCGTCCTCAAAGCCTGGTTGGCCAGCAACGAAGCATCCTACGCGCTGGTTGAAGAGGCCTGCGATCAGGAAATCCTTATTCCACTTCACGAGATGCAAACGGACGATCATGTTCCGGTCACAAGGATTTTGGGATTCCTTCGCTTGATCGAAGCCGATGCCCGCATCGCGGAGGTTGAAGATCGCCTTGCAGATGCCGTCGGGCTGTACACGAAGATATTTGACTTAAGCAATCGAATTGACGAAGGCGGCGCCACCCTGGACGCATTGGTCAGCAACGCGGGCAAAGGAATGGCGCTCGATGCTCTGATCCGCCTCGAAGGGTCTCTCAGTGAAGAGTCGCGCCACGACCTTGCGACTCGGTTGCGAGAGATCGGAAACGATCGAATTGATGTTGAAGAAGTGCGGAATCGTGAACTCCAGGCAGCGCGCCGTCAGTATGGTCTTTTCCATGCTGGCATGATGAGCTTTCAAAGCGCACGCGACATGACCCAGGTGTCCTCGATTGATCAGAACACCGCCGGGAAGTACGAGACTTTGGTAGAGAGACTTTCGTCGGCGACGATTGATCCAAACGCCGATCAAGCGGAGTAACGCTGCTTTCCTTCGTCGAGAACGCGGCGGAGTTCTGATCAATCGAGGACACCTGGGTCATGT
>JBCBLJ010000735.1:0-4259 GCA_038520195.1 Planctomycetota bacterium | reverse complement strand
TGGAACAGTCAGTTGTGTTGCACCGATGCGGTGCGTGATTCAGTGATCAACGAACCCAGACGGCCCAAACCGCGAAAAGAGCGACAGTGCCCACAACCGCGGTCAGCGTTCCGGAGACGCGTCTACGTTTGAGGTAAAAGAGCAAGCCGAAACCGGACAGCGATAACAACATCATCAAGACGGCCGTGACATCGATCAAGACCGCCCAAGCCGCACCGGAGTCTCGACCCTTGTGCAGGTCATTCATGACCGCCATGGCACCGCTCGTAATCTCAGAGACCGTATATTTTCCGCTCTCGCGATCGACGAAGACATCCGCGGCGTATCCTGGACCTTTGAAAACCAAGAAGCACTCATATTCGTCGACTTCGAATTCGGAAACACGTCCACGGAGTGAATGCTCCGCTCGAATTGTCTCGGCGATCACCAGCTTTTCAACCGGTTCGGCGAGCAGTTCTGTCGCCAGATTTCCGGCTCGGTCCTCAATGCTCTGTTCACTCGCCCCAAACCAGGTCGGATGGTTGAGCGTGATCCCCGTGAAGGAAAAGAACATCAATGCAGCGAAGCCGAGCATGGACAGGTAGATGTGAAGCCATCGAAATGCCGCAGCGCTCGCTCGATAGAGTTGCCTCCCCTTTTTGGTTTTCCGCTTGGGCATCAACCTTCGCTGGACTGTTCGCCAGGCCTAAATTCGAAGGAAGCTTCGCTGACTTCCAGATTTCCCTTTAGATCCGTCCTTTTGATCGACGCGGTGCCCCAATCGAACTTCTTGCGAATGATCTTGTAGGTGCCATGTTCACGCGCCGCCTCGATGCAAAGCGTGTACGTTCCCGGTGCCAATGGACTACCGCTATTGTCCGTGCCGTCGAAGTGTGCTTCGTAGTCGCCGGGGCCCCGCGTTGCCCCCGAAACGGTGTCGATCAAACTCTCATCCTCGACCAACAGTCGCATCCGGTCGTTTCGGAACCAACGAGTTAAGTCACGGTGCCATCTCGGGCCGGGTTGATCCGTTTGTATCCAAAGCACCGAAGTCTTCACGGGAAATCCGTCCTTATCCTCCAACCAGACCGCGACGTAAGGGCGACGATAGCGGCGCCCTTCTGGGCGATTCAGTTTGAACCAGACATGCAACCCGTCCTTGGCCTCAGCACCCTTCGCATCCGCGACTAGAGTGGTTGACTGAACGGGTGCCGGCCAACCCGATGAACGCTCAATCGAACCCATGGCGTCAACAATCAAGCATTCCACCGAGTCACGCGTTTCAGCAAATGCCAACGCCCCAGTGGCGGACATGGCCGAGAAAGCGGTCGCGTAGGCGTCCGCTTCCGCCGCTGTCGGCGCGATGACCGAAACGCTCGACACACCGGTAACGGGTAGGCAGGTCCGAGGATCAAACAGGTGCGAGACACTGGTGTCAGGTGTTTTCACTTGGCGACGATACCCACCGCTTGTCGCGATCGCTGATCCCTTGACTTCCACCCGCTCCAACGCGCTGGCCGCAATCGCCGGCAACCGAGGATCCTCAACCCCAACCCGTCCACCAAGATCGCCGGTAGCCCGAACGTCTCCGCCGATGTTGACCAGGACACCTGCGATGTCGGCGATGCCTCTTGAGCATTCGCAGACTCGGTCGATCACGTAACCCTTCGCGACGCCGTCGAGACTGATCGGCAACCCATCCGTGCGCGCGACCTGATTGCCCGAGATGCGGTACGGACGGAGACGCAACTTGTCTGCCAGTTCTCGTCTCGACGCGTCCGAAACACCCAATCCGTTCGCCCAAAGCTCTCGGATCGCTTCGGCACGGACATCGAATGCACCGCCCGTCTCATCCCGAACACGATCGGCAACTCGCAGCACGCCAGCGAGGTCCGCCGACACCTCCGCGGTGCCCGTCGATTGCCACTGCATCAGTTCGCTATCATCGCGATGGCGACTGAGTACCGCATCAAGTCGATCGATTTCGGCCAACGCAAGCTTTTCAAACTCAATCGCGGCACGCTCGGTGTCAGCCCGAACAACGAGCTCAAGCGATGTGCCCAACACATTTTCGTGGTGGAATCGATAGGTCTCGGTCCCGCGTGCAAGCGTGGTCAGCAGGATCAGTGTGAACGCGAAAAGGAATCTCATAGGGCGTGCTATTGGCTAGGGTGTGATTTGAATTGATAACGCGGCGGAGACTCATTTGGAAAGCGAATCGGCAAGACGCTGAGCCTGATCGGCTTTGCGCTGGGCGGCGTCGGCTGCTCGCTGCGCCGCATCGGCCTCACGCTGCGCCGAATCTGCGGCGGCCTGCGCTTTCTCCGCCGTGATTTCGGTCGCGTCGGAATCCGAATCGGATTCCTGATCCGCTTTCTCGGACGTCGCATCCGATTCAGATTCATCCTCGGCAGAAGGAGCCTCCTTTTCCTCTTCCTCCTCAGCTTCCATCAACGTTTTTGCTTCGACGAACGAGACAAGCTGGTCGCCGTTGCTATCGGCCCGTTGAATGAAGACGGCCATTCGTGCACCCAACTCGTCGACACTCAACTTTCCATCTTTGTCGGCATCTCGTCGCATCAACATCTTGGCGTTCCGTACCGCATCGCCGCCTCCCGATCGACGGGCAAAACTCATGCCGGCAACCTCGGCCGGGTCCGCGGTGGGATCGGGATCGAACAAAACGAAATTGGCGATGCCTTCCTGGTCTCGATCAATCCCGAAGAAAAGCAGCCGACCTCCCATGTTGATCAATCGCATCGAAGCATCAATGCCGGGAATCTCGCGAGCCAACATGGTCCACTTGTTGGTCTCCGGGTCGTAGCGTTCGAGCGACGGTGACTCTTCAAAGTGTCCACCCTCATTGCTGAACCCACCGAAGAGATACAGTTTTCCATCCACTACGCAGGTTGTTGGGAAAACTCGCGAAATCGATGGTGAAGCAACGCTACGCCACTCTCGCGTTTCAAAATTGAACACATCGGTCGATTCCTCGATCGACATTCCACCTCCGAGTCCGCCGACCATGAAGTACTCATCGCCTATCACAGCACCACCAAACGATCGACGCGCGTGAGGGACTTCGGTGTTGGGTAGCGAACCGATCGCTGAATCATCTCCCCACCAGTGCATGATGGAGGAATCGAGCCCGTGTGTTTTTCCGCTTCCGCCGAACATCCAAATGGCTTCATCGTACGAGACCGCGGATGCCATGCCGCGGGCGGAGGGCAAGTCCTGCGAAGTCATCCACGCGTCGGTTTCGGGGTCGAATTCGAAAACGCTCGATAGCGCACCGAACGTCTCGTCTTCGCCGATCCCGAGGCCACCGGCGAGAACAATCGTGCTGTGCTCACTGTTTTTATCGTGCGAGACGCCCATGGCATTCTGCAGTGCCTTGGGCATTGTTGGGAGCTTCTCCACACTGCGTTGCGCTACGTCAAAGCAGAAGGCTTCGTCCACAAAGGACTCCGCACGAAAATCGTGTGGCTTCCAACTGGCATTGCCGCCGAAGGCATAGAGCTTGTTACCAACCGAAACCAGCGATTGGCTGTGTTTTGCTCGCCCCTGATAGGGTACTGACCATTGCACTAGTTTGCCCGTGTTGGAGAGATCGGCATCGACTTTCAGCGATTCGACGACCGCCATCCGACCGGAACCGCCCGAACCTGTCCCACCGAGCGCGATCAAACGATCGCTCCCAACGGGCAACAGGCGGTGAAACATTCGCGGATAAACGAGTCTATCCTGAACTTCCCACGATCCACCGTCGGAGCCGAGCCGATAAACGACGCCGGACGCCCCGCTAACATAGAGCTCGCCACCCACCGCGAACGAACTGGTCGCGAAACCCGCCGCTCGACTGTCAGGACGAAGTTCGGGGCCGTCCGACCAAGTCTCCGTTTTTGGGTCGTACACGGAAACTTTACGAGTGATCCCACGCTGTTGGATTCCGCCGAACAGATAGACCTTCCCATCGTGTGCCGCCAGCGAGGCTGCCCGGGTGATGTATCCGGGACCGGGGACCGATTGCCAGCCGGCTTCTGGTTTGTCCAAATCGAAGCGAAGCATGTCTTCATGCCAGGGCGCTTCGCGGGACGATTCTCCCTGCAGGTTCCAGCCACCGGCGACGTAGACACTGCGGTCCAAGACAGCCGCGTCAAGCGAGGAACGAGGCTCTGGCAGCTTTGGTCTCCGATGGAACGTACATCTACCGGGTCGGAGGACTGTCTTTTCTCAACAGTGGTGAAGAGGAAACCAACTTCAATTCGACGGACCACTTT
>JBCBLJ010000336.1:0-8374 GCA_038520195.1 Planctomycetota bacterium | reverse complement strand
GTCTCGGTCATCGGGCCCGCGACGGCGAAATTCGATCCGGGCTGTTCGATCTTTCCCTCGATCGCGTCAAGCCACTCGCGATAAGGATTTTGAGCGGTCGCCCGTGGCAGCGTCGGTTCTGGTTCCTGGAAATCCCTGTTCTCGGAAGACTGAACGACCCATTTGTTCTTGCCGCGGTGAAAAAACAGTTTGCCGGACTCGCCGATGATCGCGCTGCCGTACTTCGCAAAATCAGTGTCGCCGAGCACGGCCTCACTGGGATGGTTGTACAAGTCACCGTTCTTCATCAACTGCCAAGACTCGCGGTCAAAGCGAGCATCGACATAGCCGTCGTACCAGTGAAATGTAAAGCCATTGCCGGAAGAGTAAGGCGTCGGATCGAACTCCCACGCAATGATGGAGTTAATCGGTGGCGACCAGTCGGTCGCGCCGGCTTGTTTCGCGATCACGTTTTTCGGGGCTCGCGCACCCATGGCCCAATAGCCCATGTCCATGATGTGACATGCCATGTCGCCCAGCGCACCGGTGCCGTAGTTCCACCAACCACGCCACGCGAAAGGCGCGATCCGCGCGCTGTAGTCGATCCACGGTGCCGGACCCACCCATTGCTCCCAGTCGATTCCAGCTGGCACCGCTTGCTTGTCCGGTGGGTGACCAAAACCTTGCGGCCAGATCGGTCGATTGGTCCACGCGTGAATCTCGCTGACTTTGCCGATCACGCCCGCGCGAAGCAACTCGACGCAGCGACGCAAATGATCGTTCGCGTGCGCTTGGTTGCCCATCTGCGTTTTGACGCCCGTCTCGCGCGCCAACTCGCTCAACCGGCGAGCTTCCCAAATGCCATGCGTCAATGGCTTTTGACAATACACGTGCTTGCCCGCCAGCATCGCCGTCGCCGATGCGTGAAAGTGATGGTGGTCGGGTGTCGACACCAGCACCGCATCGACCTTGTCACCCATCGACGCGAGCATCTCGCGGTAGTCGGTGAAGAACGCGGCGTCGGCGAACTCCGTTTGCGACTCACCGACTTTCGCGATGCGTGAAAGGGTCTTTTTGTCGCCCTGAACCTTCCCCAGTCGGCGGCTATCAACGACGTCCACCAACGCAACGACCTCGAACCCCGCTTCGGCGGCGCCGGTGAGGTCCGAGCGTCCTTTACCGCCGATTCCGATGCCGGCAACGGTGGGCTTCTCGAGCTTCTTTTCCGCCAACGCAGGGAAAAAGTGAAACCCAGCCGCCGCGCCGAAAGTCGCCGACGCCGCTTTGTGAAAGCCACGCCGAGAAACTTTGCGCGAGGATGATTGACGCTCTTGAGATAGATGGGGTTTGGATTGTTTTGACACGACGCGACCTCCGGGGAATCAACTATCGCAGTTTGGCGGGGTCGATATTGTAAACGCGAATCGCATTGTCGCGCATCGCCTTGCGCGTCACGCCAGCTCCTTTGGACTCGAAGTACTCCGTTGCCATTCGCACGACGTCATCGACGGTACCGAAGTGGGTGCAGACGCCCCAGTTGGTGGCGAAGATCACGCGGTCCTCGCCGAACGCGTCAAAGCACGGATCGAGGACAGGGAGGTAGTACGACAGATCGGTCGGGGCCTCCTGCGTGAAGACCTTGGCGTCGGAGAAATTCACGATGCTCGAGAGCTTGCAATAGACATTTTCGAAAGCGGCGCACGATGTGACCGCTTCCTTCCACTCATCATCGATGATTCCGTTCTTCATCCTCGCACGAAAGCAGTGATTGATGACGATTCTTAGTCGCGGAAACTCGCCCGCCAATCGACGGACCGCCGCGGCATGTTTCGGGTCGACCAGCAGGTCCACCACCATCTGATCGTCTTGAAGACGTTTCAGATTCTGCCGAGCGGTCCCGTGGTCCAGATAACTCGCAAGTTCATCAAAGCGGAACCGATATCCATTTAGGTAACCCGTTGTTTTGTACTCCGCATAGCGATCAGCAAACACGGCCGACCGCAGGTCACCACGTGCGACATAGCCGCAGACGAGTTCGGACTCCGCTTGCTCCAGCAACCACGTGTTGAATTGGGGGGCCGATTGGTCGACCGCTTCGACAACCAGCGTCGACTGAATACGAAGTCGGTCGGCGAGCTCGCGATAGTCTTCGGGAACGACGACCTGGGCCAAGGTGTTTTTGGGATGGGGCGTCTGTGTTGCCCGCTCGAGTTTAACCTGCTCCGCACCCTTGAAGTGCGTGTGCGGGTCAATGATCCATGGCTCGTCGGCATGGACAAATGCCGTCCAACACAAGATCCAAAACGTAAGGGCAACTTTCATTCGATTGTCTGGGACGAGGGGGGAGGCTGCTCACGCAGTGTAACCGCCGAAGCTGCTTCGCACCGCAACTTCGGTAATCGAAGCCTCCCACCGCTTGATTGATCGGTACTTGCAACCTCAAGATAATCCGAAGCAGTGCTCCGATGATCAGCCCCGAAGGACAGCGAATCGATGTGTCACGTGTTTCACCGTTGGCCAAACGCCAACGCCCTCTTGATGGTGATCGTCAGTCTCTCACTCGTTTGCGGGTGCCAGACAGCCGAGGAAGAGTCCTTTGAGCGGCGGCCGCGTCCGGTGACAGTGAGTACGCTCTCCCAGGGCAACGCGCCGCAAGCCGCACTCGCATCCGGTTCGGTCGGTTCGTGGAAAACGGAGCAAATCGGCTTCGAGGTCGGCGGTCGTGTCGAGTTTGTCGCCGAGCCCAACACGCCCGCGGAGGGCCGAGTGTATGACAAGAACGGAAACCTCATCGTTGACGGCACGCCGATCGGTCGACTCGAAAACGAGCGTTACCAGCTGAGGGTGAATCAGGCCAAAGCCGATGTCGCGCAAGCCGAACAGAGTCTCGTCGCGGCAAAGGTCGAACTCAACGACACGCTTCCGGCGCAGATCACCGCGGCGGTGGCGACACGCACGCTCGCGAAAACCGAATTCGATCGAAGCGCAAAACTGCTCCAGCAAAACGCGGGCTCGCAGGGCGAAGTCGATCGAGCGAAATCGGAATACGAAAACGCGCTCGCCCAGATCCGACAGCTCGATGCGGCTGTGAAGGCAAAACGGGCCGAGGTCGAATCACTCGACAATCGTGTCAAGCAATCCCAACAGAGCTTGCGCGACGCCGAGCGTGACTTGGAAGACTGCACGCTCTACGCCTCTTTCCGCGGGCAAATCGCCGATATCAGCGTCGTCCCCGGAAGCGTCGTCAACGCTGGCCAAGCCGTCCTTACGCTTCAAATGATGAACCCGATCAAGGTCGAACTGGAAGTTTCTGCCGAGCAATCCCGACTGCTCCAGCGAACGCGGAACCTTCCGGTGCACTTTCCGATGACCAATGGAAAGATGGCCCGTCGCGACGGATATCTTTACCAGATCGATCCCGTCGCCGACCCGGAGACCCGAACGTTCACCGTGACGTTGCTCGTGCTGAATGAGCAGATGGGTTTAGAAGATGACGGACAGACGGCGACTACCGACGACATCTGGCGTTTGGACCTTGGCTTTCTACCCGGCTCAGTGGGTGACGAACTGTTCGTCGACGAGGAAGCGTTGCTCGAAGACGACCAGGGCCCCTATTTATGGCAAATCACCAACGCGAGTATCGGTAGGAATCCACCGCCCGATGGTCAACTGCAAGTTCGCAAGCTCCGCGTCGGTCTGGGTCCACTCAAAATTCCCTATCTCGGTTCTTACGTCTTTCAACAAGTCATCGTCGACGATCCCGAATTCATCGTGGGAGAAACTCTCGTCGCGGGAAAGATCAAGGTCGAATCGGGTGAACCCAAAGACTGGCAAGGTGGAACGGTGCGGCTGGTGACACAGGGCCAATGGATGCTTCGACCCGGCGACCTGGTCCAGGTCGATCTCTCCGAACGCAACGACGATGGATTCTTTGTGCCGATGGACGCAATCGTTCGCAAAGGCGACCGCGAATTCCTTTTCGTGATCGAAGGTGATGAGACCGCAACGGCGAAAGCGATTCCCGTCGCGTTGGTCGACGCAACGGACGGACCCACCTCCAGTCTGCGTCGCATCGAGTCGATCGACGGCAGTTCCCTCGAAGGGCTCACGTACGTCTCCAAAGGGGCCCATTATCTGATCGACGGCGAGCCGGTGCTGGTCGTCAAAGAGGGAGGAAGCGGACAATGAATCTCGCCGAACTCTCCATGCGGTATCGCACCGTCGTGGTCACCTTTGCCGCTTTGATGACGACCTGGGGGATCATCACCTTCACGACGATGCCTCGTCGCGAAGACCCCCAGTTCACGATTCGCACCTGCGTCGTTCAAACCCGTTGGGCTGGCGCGCCGGCGATCAAAGTCGAAGAGCTGATCACCGACAAACTCGAAGAGGAACTCGACAGCATCGAAGAAGTCGACTACCTCAACAGCGAAACGACCAACGGACAGTCGGTCATCTACGTTAACCTCGATGACAATGTCGCGACTCAGGAGATCAAACAGGTCTGGGACAAAGTCCGCGCGAAAGTCAACTTGGTCGAGATGCCGGACCCGTCGGTTCGTCCGATCGTCGATGACGAGTTCGGCGACACCACGGTGTTGCTGCTGGGAATCTACCAAACCCCGTTGGAGGGCGAAGCCAAGGTTCGTGACGAACATCGGTATAGCGCGCGGGAGCTGGAGATTTTTTCGGATCAGGTTCGCGACGCCATTCGATTGTTGCCCGGCGTCGCCAAGGTCAACAAATACGGCGTTCAAGAGGAAGCGATCTACCTCGAAACCGACCTCGCGAATTGGTCTCAGATCCGGCTCACGTCCTCCCGGCTTCGTCAGCTGATCGAGGCCCGCAACATCGTCTCGCCGGGGGGAAGTCTTGATACCGAGAGCGGAAAATTCAACGTCAAACCCGGCGGCGAGTTCGATGCCATCAGCGAGATCGAATCGCTCACCGTTTCGGCGGTGCAGACAGAGGACACCTACAATCGCGTCGGGTTGTCCGATATCGGACTGAACGTCGAACGGGCCTTTGTCGACCCGCCCAACGTCGTCTGCCGTTTCACCGAATCACGTGGCACGTTCCCCGCCGTCATGATCGGGGTCACGATGAAGTCGGGCTCGAACATCATCGACGTTTGCGAAGCCGCAATGAATCGCATCGATCAATTGGTCGAGGTTGAACAGGCGCTGCCACGCGACATCACCGTTCGCCCGGTTTCAAAAGTCTCCGACAATGTGTCGGCAAAGATCAACGAGGTGATTCTCAATGTCATCTCAGCGATCATCATCGTTGTGATCGTGGTGTTTCTGTTCGTCGGCTTGCGGACCTCGCTGGTCATGGCGGCGAACATTCCGTTCGTCGTGCTCGGGTCGATCGCGATCATTCGCATCTTCGGCGTCGAACTGGAACAGATATCGCTCGCTTCGATCATTATCGCGCTCGGCTTGCTGGTGGATAACGCCGTCCAGGTTTGCGACCAGACGCGATCCAATATTCTCGCGGGGATGACGCCCGGAAAAGCGGCGGTCGAAGGCGCTCGGACGCTGATGTTTCCGATGCTCAGCGGCACGCTCACGACCGTCGCCGCGTTTCTGCCCATGCTTTTCGCGCTCAGCGGCGGGAGTGCGGAATACGTTTTCAGCCTGCCGGTCACCCTTTCCACCACGCTGTTGGTGAGCTGGCTGTTCGCGATGTCGATTTGCGTCGTTTTGGCCGCAGCTTTCATTCGAGCGCCGAAGGATCCCGCCAGCCCTGTCGCGCCGCTACCCTGGATCAACGCCCGACTCGAAGCGATGCGCGAAAAGATGAAGCATCGCAAGTCAACCGTGGAAGCGTCGACCAATGGCGGCAACCTCTTCATGCAACTCTATGGATGGTCGGTCTCACTCGCACTGAAGATGAAGTGGGTGACCGTATTGGGCTCGGTCGCAATTTTGGTCGCCGCGGTTCAGTTGCCGGTGAGTTCCGAGTTCTTTCCTCAAGACCGACGCGATCAGTTTTACGTCCGCGTCAATTTGCCGGAGACCTCAACCATCGAACAGACCGATGCCATCGTGCAACAGGTCGAAACGGCCATCAAGAAGCTGAGCCCGTACATGATGCCCAGCGGTGAACAAGTCCAACGGCTGCGCTCAATGAGAAGCATGGTCGCGCAGGGTGGAGCCAGATGGGCGTTGTCGGTCAACCCTGGTGCCCCGGGCGCGAACACCGCAGAAGTTCTCGTTCGCACCACAAGTGGTGAGTTGACCGATCAGATGATCCGTGACCTTCGTCGCGTCGTGGATGTCGGCGACAAAGAGCGTGGCATTCAACCGATCGCCGGTGCACGTGTCACGACCAAGCGGCTCGGTATGGGACCCGCCGCCGCGCCGGTCGAACTCCGTGTCTCCGGAAATGGGTTCGCAGACATTGTTGAATTGCGTCGGATCGCCGAGGAGGTCAAGCTGATGCTTCGCGACGAGCCGGGGACTTGGGACATCGCGGACTCTTGGGGTGTCGACGGCTTTCAACTTTCCGTCGATGTAGATGAGGAGCGGGCCAATCTCTCGGGAGTCTCCAATGCGGCGGTCGCTGACACACTCAACGCCTACTTCAATGGCCTTCGGTTGACGACGTTTCGCGAAGGTGATCACCAAGTACCCGTCTACTTTCGCCTCCGTCCCGAGGAACGGCAGGAATTGACCGAGCTCGACGCCGCCTTCGTCGAGGGTGAAAATGGGAAAGTGCCGCTCAACTCGATCGCCGGCTTCGTGCCGACGTGGCAACCGGGGAAAATCGAGCGTCGCGATCAAAACCGCACGATCAAGGTTTTCGCGGAAGTCGACGACGGGCTTTCCGGCAATGACATCGTCAACCGCGTTTGGGCCTCCGACCGAATGCGGGAACTCCGCGACTCGCTGCCCATCGGGTACAAGATCGAGATCGGCGGCGCACTCGAAGAAAGCCAAGATGCGTCCGTCCAGATGATGACGTCTTTCGGCATCTCGTTCCTCAGCATCGTGCTCATCTTGGTCATTCAGTACAACGGCTGGTCGAAGACGCTAATCGTGCTCGCCACCCTGCCGTTGTCGGTGATCGGTGCGTGGTTTGGGCTTTGGTTGACTGACAATCCGCTCGGGTTCATGCCGCAGCTCGGACTCCTTTCGCTGTTCGGCATCGTGCTCAACACCGGAATCATCTTTATCGAATTCGCAGATATCCTGATCGCGCGGAAACGTGATCAACTCGCCAACGCTGATTCCACCGACGGGCCGATCGCCGGACTCACGATCGACCAATTCCGCCAGTGCCTGATCGACGCGGGCAAGCAGCGGATGCTGCCGATCTTCTTGACCGCGGCGACAACCATCGGTGGTCTGCTGCCGTTGGCTCTGTCGGGCGGCCCACTTTGGGAAGGCATGGCGTGGCTAATGATTTTCGGTCTCGTGGTCGCCACGCTCCTCACGCTCTACGTCGTCCCAGCCCTCTACGCGATCGTCGTTGAGACCTTCCGAATCCGGCCCGTCGACGCCGCAGAGTGATGCGCGTGACACTGGTCAAATCCACCAGTGATGGGCACTCAAGTGCCATCTACCAGAAAAACTGGATCGATTGCCAGCATTTCACCTTCGGAGGGTGTTCAAACAGCCCTTGAGAGTTAATGATCCCTCATTGTGATGATACAAATACATCCAAAGAGGGGAGTCGAAATGGACCGCAGCCAAAAACTCCGGCGAAAAGTTCTCTCTCAGCAGAGACGAAGAAAAGGCCTTCGAATCGAGTGTCTCGAGAGTCGCCGACTCCTGACAGTTTCGGGTGAAATCACGTCGGATACGACTTGGTCGTCGGACACCGTCATCAGCGGTGACCTGCTCATTCGCCCCGGCGTGACTCTGACGGTCGCATCGGGCATTCGTGTGACGGTCGAAGAGGGGGCTGATGTCTTTGTCGAAGGCACATTCGATGTCGGATCGAACGCAACGGTCCGCATGGATGACGGTTCCGGCAGTTTTCTGGGTTCGGACAACCGAATTGAAGTCCGCAGCGGGGGAAGTATCTTCACTATCAACAGTCGCTTCGACCGCAATGGTTCCGGGACCGATCGGACGCATCTGGTCGTACAAAGTGGAGGTGAGTTCTCGTTCATCAACAGCAACTTCGACTTGGACGATATGTTGTTCGAGGATGGAAGCGTCATTGCGAGCGGTGGAGTGATCGGCAACGGGTTCGATACGCCGATCTTCACTCCGCTCTCTCACCTGTTCAGTTCTAACCCGAACCTGCTTAACAACGAGCGGTTCCTGGACGTCGAGATCCTTGCCGGTCAGACCATCAACAATGGCGAGTCACTGACGTTGCTACCGATGGGCACGGTGACGACGACCAACATGCAGTACCGGATCAACGATCTGACGATCGC
>JBCBLJ010000216.1:0-10810 GCA_038520195.1 Planctomycetota bacterium | reverse complement strand
GGAGACATTCCCTTGATCAAGTCCGCAGATCTCAAGTCTCAGACCCGGCGCGAGCTGGCCAATCTCGCGAAAAACTACGGCATCGCCGGTTGGCACGGCATGCGGAAGGATGAACTGGTCGACGCGATCACTAAGGTTCAGCGGCGGCTTCGACGAAAAGCCAGCGCGACTGAGGCCAAAACCTCCTCCAATGGTAGCAAAGCGAAGGCCAGTGGGAGTAAAGCGAACGGAAGCAAGCCAAACGGCAGCAAGGCCAATGGAGCCAAACGCGCTCCGTCAAAGTCGAAGACGGCGTCAAAAACGGCTGCTCGAAACGGTGATTCCGGCTCGCGGAAAACGCCGGCCACCACCGTCAAGTCACGAGCCGCCGCCAAGCCAACCAAACGCCGGTCGAACATCTCGCTAAACGATCGTCCGCTGCCGGAAATGCGCGAGCCCAAAGTCTCGGCAAAGACGGCGCGAATCCGTGCTCAGTTGCGACGCCAGAAAGAGCAGGCCGAAAAGCAGCGAGATCTCTCCACCGGTACGCTGGTTGGTGGTACCGCGGTGAAAAATGGGACCGCCAAATCCAAAGGGAGTGAACCACACAAAGACCGGATCGTGTTGATGGTTCGCGACTCGTTCTGGCTGCAAGCGAACTGGGAGATCACCCGGGCCAGCGTCGCCCGCGCCGAGTCCTCCCTGGCCGAGAAATGGCACACCGCGACCCCGGTGCTCCGATTGATGGAAGTGGAAGATGTTGCGAACAACATCGCCGAAACCGTCCAGCGGGACATCCCCATCCATGGCGGTGTCGACACTTGGTACATCGACGTGCAAGAACCTCCCAAGCGATTCCGCGTGGCGATCGGCTACCTGACCCCTCAGGACGAATTCCATGCGATCTGTCGCAGTAACACCGTCGAAACGCCAAGTCCGGGCGAGTGCGAGAGGCTCGATGAGCACTGGCATGACATCGCCGATGACTATGAACGCATCTATTCACTCAGCGGGGGTTGTGATGAGGACGGTGGCGATTTGAAGGAGATGTTTGAGGAGCGTCTTCATCGGGCAATGCCTTCGAAGAGCTCGGAGGGTCAATCGGTCGCCGACGCAACCGTCCTTCGTCAAACAAAGCTGCCATTCCAAGTCGACGCCGAGTTGATCGTGTTCGGACAGACCTCATCGGGGTCGTCGGTTTCGCTCGGCGGCCGCCCGGTCAAACTGCAGTCCGACGGCACCTTCACCGTGCGGATGAAGCTGCCCGACAAGCGCCAAGTGCTTCCGGTGACCGCTGAGAGTCGCGATGGCTTGCGACAACGAACGACCGTTATCGCCGTCGAACGCAACACCAAGGTGATGGAAGCCGTAGATGTCAAAGACAACCTTTGAACCCTGTTACCGTGTCTGATCCTCAGCCTTCCCGAACGTCCTGATGAAATCGATCTGTTTTGCGCTCGCATTCGTTCTGCTCACGACATCGAGTGCCCTTGCCGAGCAAGATACCGATGCCAAACCGATCGACGTGCTGCTGATCACTAGCGGTTGTTGTCACGACTACGACTTTCAAACCAAGTCGATGCAGTTGGCTTTCGAGAAGGCGGGCGTGGCGGCGAACTGGACCGTCGTCAACGATGGCGGAAAAGGTACGGCGGCCGAAATCGACTTCTACAAAGACTCCTCATGGGCCAAGGGATTTGATGTCTGTATCCACAATGAGTGCTTCGCGAAGACGAAGAATGGGGACTACATCCGATCGATCACCGCGCCACACAAAGCGGGGCTCAACGCGGTCGTGATCCACTGCGCGATGCACACGTATCGCGATGCCGAAATCGATGATTGGCGTCAGCTGTTGGGCGTCACGAGCAAACGACATGAACACAAGAGCTCGTACAAGGTCGACGTCGTTAAAAAAGATCACCCCGTGATGGGCTCGTTTCCCGATGGCCACGTGATCGAGTTCGATGAACTTTACGTGATCGAAAAACTGTGGCCGTCGGCCACAGCCCTGGCGACCAGCACCAGCGAGAAGACCGAAAAGTCACATCCGGTGATTTGGGTGAACCAGTTCGGGGAGGCTCGGGTTTTCGGCACCACCTATGGCCATTCGAACAAGACTTTCGAAGATCAGGTCTTTCTTGACCTCCTCGTCCGCGGGACGGTTTGGGCCGCTCGCGGCGAGTGATCACGCCACCTCCCGGGCTTGGTGGACGTGGGCCCGGAGTGATGGGCGTCTTCCTCCAAATCATCAAGGTTGCTCGGCCGGGATTTTGGCCGACTCACCTCTGGTTCTATCTGCTTCCGTTCGCAACCCGCGATATGTTCGCATTGCCGGCATTCTGGCTTGGTTGCGTCTACGTTTGCTTTCCGCTCGGCTTGCTGCTTTACGGCTGGAACGATCTCGGTGATTTCGAAAGCGATCGCGAAAACGATCGCAAGGATAGTTGGCTGTTCGGCGCAAAACCGGATGAGGCGCTCCGGCGACAGTTGCCGCGTTGGATTGCCGGCGTGCAACTCCCCTTCGTGCTGCTGCTCATTTGGCTTGGCGGATGGCAGATGCTCGGTTGGTTCTTTGCCGTCCTGTTGGTGAACTACACGTACAACACGCTCAAATTCAAAGCCCTGCCAGTTCTCGATCTGCTGAACCAAGTCGGTTACCTGCTGATCTTTGTGTTGGCCAGTTGGCTTTGCGGCGTACCACAGTTGAGTTTGCCCGCGATGATTTTTAGCGCATTGTTTGCAATGCAGAGTCATCTGTTCGGTCAACTGATGGATATCGATGTCGACCGAGCGGCGGGGCGAAAGTCCACGGCCGTTCTACTGGGAGTAACCGCGTCGAAACTGTTGCTGGTCGCGATCATGTGCGTCGAAGCCGCGATCGCCGCCGCGTTCTTTCGCTTTCTCATCGTCGCCTGGCTGATGGCCGCCGGTGCATTGTTCTTTCTGGGTGATACCCTCGTGGGCCCATCACGCTATCCCATCTGGTTCACCAAAGCGTTCTTTATCGGCTGGAACGTTGTCGTTCTCGTTACCATGCACTGGGTCTGGCGGTACGGCCTGTTCTTGGTGGAAGCAGCGATATGAAGGAACTTGCCGACCGATCGCGATCAATCCGAGTATTCCCGCCGAACCGAAATCAACTCGAGGGGAGCTCGGACATCGAGTCTGGCGTTCGCTTCGCGAGGCTTCGAAAGTCGATGTTCGTGTAATCGACGAGCGCTCGCTTGATTCGCTCCCAACTGAGTGGTTTGACGAGGAAGTCGCTCGCCCCGGCGGCAATGATCCGTCGTTTGACCGACGCGTCGTCGCGATCCGATGTCACGATGATCGGCACTGACTCCATCATCGGCGTTTCGCGTAGGCGTCGCAGGATGTACTCTCCGTTGGCGTCGGGCAAATCATCGTGCAGCAGAATCGCTTCGGGGCAGCCCTTGAAAATGGCGCGACATCCTTCGCTGCCACGAAAGGCTCGAACCAAACGAACACCGGCATCCACAAGAGAACCTTGCAGTCCGATCGAAAAGTCTGGGTCGGCATCGATGGCGAGTACCCAGGGAAGTGCGGCGTCGTCTTTGAGACGAGCCGCCGGAGCAGGCACCTGACCGACGTCATCCACCCAACTCCACTCATCGAACATCGAGAACGCCGAGGGAGACTCGGGCGCCGCGCTCGCCTGGGTCAATGCGTCGATTCCGCCGCGTATCGAACCACTGCCCATCGAATCATCCTGCATGGAGTCGCCGACCGCGGAATCACCCAGCATCGAATGGCTGCCCGTGGAAACACGGCCCTTCAAATCGCTGTCGCTGTCGTCCATGGATTGTTCCGCACCTTCGATCAGCTCGCCGAGTAGCGTTTCAAGACGTCCCCAGATGTGAGAGTCCTTGGCAACCAACTGGGCACCGATTTCGTTGCATCGTGCTTCGATCGTCTCGTTCGCATCCGCGGTGATGACGATGACTTGTGTCCGACGGAGTCGCTCATCGGTGGCAAGCATTTCGGAAACACTGATCCCGTTGCCACCTGGCATTCGCACATCCAGCAACGCGATCTCGGGAGCATAGAAGTCTGCGTTGGCGAGTGCGTCCATCGCATCGCAAGCGGTGATGACATCCAATCCCATCGCCCGGCAACGAAGCACCAGCAGGTCCAGCAAGTCAGGGTCATCATCCGCGATCAAGATTTGCGTTTGCCCAGTCATTGCGGTCCCCCCTCGAGTTGAATCGCCCCATTTGTGTGCTTCAATGGATAGGTCGACGTCCATGCGCCGGTGCATCTGAACACCCAAATGTCCGTGATCGGACACATGCGGGCTTCCGGCCGGGCACCAAAACATGATGGCACGCTGTTTACCGATGGAAACATGTCCGTCGAAAAGGTGCGATCACGGACGGACCCAGCGCACGTGCATCACTCAGAACGTCGTCGCTTCGATCCGACGACATGAACGTGGTCCCTTGACCGAAAAGCGGGTTGGGCGTGATCGAACGGTCGCGTTTTCGCAAGCATCGACCTCGATGATCAACTCGCAAAGGTGTGGCCGAACTGTGCGACCGTTTAACTTCAATCCATTGCAGCGAGTGCCTTCAGCGCGGCGCGCGAATAGCGGTTCAGGTTGAACTTGCCGCTCAAGACGGATTCGCAATACTTCTTCAACGTGGCTTTGCGATCGTCGCTGTCCCCGACCCAGGCGCGCAACTGTTCGCTGCGACGCTTTGCAACCAGAGACAGGTTTCCCCGTCCATTGACCATGCCGAACATGATCCGGCCTAGTTCGTCGTTCGGCGCGAGCTTGTAGACGGCACTGGCCTTGACCCGTTTGTCCATCTCACGCTGGCGTTCGGCGCGAAGCTCTTGCTGGACAGCGGCCAGCGTCGGTTCCGGTTTGTCGAGCGCTTTCGCCACGGCAACCATGATTTGTTCAAGGTCGCGAGCGTTCGGCGCGTTGAAGACCAAGTTCTCCACGACCTTGTTGTCTTTGCCAACCAAAACGGTCATCGCGACGTGTCGGTTCAACCCATAGAAACCGGGGCCTTCCGCACCGTCAATCGATAGGCCAACCGTTGACTGAGGGAACATGTTCGCTCGTGCGTAACGCAGTAGCATGTCCGTCATCTTCCCCTGTTCGTCTGACAACAAAACGACATGGCTCGTCAGATCAGGATGCCGCTTTGCGTAGAAATCCACCAATCCCCAGCCATACAGGATCCGGTCATCATTGCTCAGTCGATGCACAAAGCAGATCAACGTGACGCCTTCACTGTCTTCCGTGACGATCTCCAATTCCTGCGGCTCGTCATCTTCGATGTGTAGCACTTTGAATGACTTCAGCTTTTCACCGGGCTGAGGCCCCGAGAACACACGTTCGCCTGCCGCGTCAGCTGGTTCCTGATTCGTGTCATCGGCAAAGACAATTCCGGCGGGCTCGACCGACGTCGGAAGACCAAGGGTCAGGAAGGCGGCCGCTATAGCGAAACCAAATCGAGGGCGGAAACGTTGGTGGATCGGACGTAATGGATTCATTGTCTACTTGCGGTCGTGGTGGATCACTTGGCGACATTCGAGGCCATCGACGCCGCGGTGGAAGACCGATCATAGTGGAAATCAGGCTCGCAAACGCAGCTAGCGTCAGTGTGATCAATCAGACTACTTCGTGGATGAAATGCGCGGACGGATCGCGTCCGACTTGGGCACGGAGATCTGGACGACAGATACAGCGTCGTCACATCGAAGTTTGGGCGCCTAGGAGTATCGCCTACGAGTAACTACCTCGCCTGCAGTGTCACTCCGACTTGCACTTGCTCGCGGCCGCGGAGAATGGTGAGCTGGACCGTTTCACCGACTTTGTGATCTCGCAAGGTATCGAGCAACGTTTGTTCGCTTGGCGTGGCGACGTCGTCGATGGAAAGGATGATGTCGCCCAGCACGATCGCGCCGGTTCGGTCCTGACGCATCGCGCGCAGGCCTGCTTCTTCCGCGCCGCTGCCCGGGAAAACGCCCATTACCGCGACGCCGTCGACGCCGAGCCGGCGCGGGATGCGATCATCGGGCATGATGCCGAGTGTGGGACGGGCCACCCGGCCGGTTCGAATCAAATCCGGCACGATGCGATTGACGGTGTCGACGGGGACCGCAAAACCGATGCCCGCGTAGGCTCCCGACGGACTGTAAATCGCGGTGTTCACACCGATCAGACGGCCAGCGCTGTCCAGCAACGGCCCTCCCGAGTTACCCGGATTGATGGCGGCATCGGTTTGAATGACGCCTCGAATCTTGCGCTCCGTCACCGACGTGATCTCCCGGCCCAGACCACTGATCACGCCGGTCGTCAGGGTTTGGTCAAAGCCAAATGGATTGCCGATCGCGAACACTTTCTGGCCGACTTGCAAATCGTTTGACGTTCCGATCGCGAGCGCCTTCAAGCGGTCGATCGGCGCATCGATCTTGAGCACGGCGATATCTTGATCGGGTTCGGCACCCACAAAGCGTGCCGACCAGGAAGACTGATCCGAGAGTGTCACGGTGGCAGCATCGGCGTTCAGGATCACGTGAAAGTTCGTGACGATGAATCCCTTCGTGTCGTAGATGAATCCAGTTCCGGTTCCTTGCGGCCTTTCTCGCAAGTCAAAACTGAATCGATCACGCTCCACGGACTTGGTTGTGATGTAGACCACTCCCGCCGAAGCTTCGCGAAAGAGTTCGATCGTTGACTGCTCGTCGGCGGCTAATTCACCTCGGGGTGTCACGACACGAGAGGTGTAGCTCGGGTCGTGCAAGGCCCCGCGAAACATCTCAAACACGCTCTTGGCCAGCAGTAGGCTCACCATCACGCTCAACCCGAGCAACAACCATTGGCTCGATCGCGAGGCACCTTCCCCGTCCCGTGTAAAACTCATCAGTGGAAGTTCCTCTCGCTGCTACGGTTACGAGATCACGTCGTGCAGGACATGTCCGTGAACATCAGTCAAACGGAATTGGCGGCCTTGGTATTTGAACGTCAATCGTTCGTGATCGATACCCAATTGGTGAAGGATTGTGGCTTGCAGATCATGGATGTGCACCGGACGTTCGACAACGTTGTAGCCGAATTCATCGGTCGCACCGTAAGTCATCCCCGGCTTGATGCCGCCACCGGCCATCCAAAGACTGAAACATCGCGGGTGATGGTCACGCCCGAAATTCCCCGGCTTGAGCTTTCCTTGGCAGTAGTTGGTTCGCCCAAATTCACCGCCCCAAATCACGAGCGTGTCGTTCAGCATGCCACGTTGCTTGAGGTCTTTGATCAACGCCGCGGAAGCCTGATCCGTTTCGGCACACTGACGCTTCAAACCCCCTGGTAAACCGCCGTGATGATCCCAGCCTTGGTGATAAAGCTGAATGAATCGCACGCCGCGTTCCGCCAATCGTCGCGCCAACACGCAGTTCGCGGCAAACGTGCCGGGATTCTTAGCGTCCTTCCCATACATTTCGAGGATGTGATCCGGTTCGTCCTCGATTCGAGTCGCATCGGGAATGCTGGCTTGCATCCGCGTCGCCAACTCGTATTGGTTGATCCTGGCGCGAACGAGCGGGTCCTCGGTTCGATCGAGTTTCAATTGGTGCAACTTCGAGAGTGCGTCCATCGCCGTCCGTCGATTCGTGGCGTCGATGCCGTCCGGATTGTTCAAATAGAGCACCGGGTCTTTACCGCTGCGGAATCGCACGCCCTGATGGCGACTTGGCAGGAAGCCGCTGCCCCAAAGTCGGGAAACAAGCGGCTGGCCGCCCTTGTTCTTGGTCACCATCACCACAAACGAAGGCAAGTCTTCGTTCTCGCTGCCGAGCCCGTAGTCGAGCCAAGCACCCATGCTGGGTCGACCGGGAAACTGACTGCCCGTTTGAACGAACGTCACGCCGGGGCCGTGATTGATTGCTTCGGTGTACATCGAACGCACGACACAAAGCTCGTCGGCGACTTCCGAGGTATGCGGAAGCAACTCGCACATTTCGACGCCACTTTCACCGTAGCGAGCAAACTTGAAGGGTGAACCGGCGAGCGGAAGACTGGCCTGATTTCCGCTCATCGCCGTCAGCCGCTGCCCCTGTCGCACCGACTCGGGCAATTCCGTGCCGTGCCGCTCATTGAGCGTTGGCTTTGGATCCCACAGGTCGATTTGACTCGGCGCGCCCGATTGGAACAAATAGATCACCCGCTTGGCGCGAGCGGCATGATGTAACCCGAGAGTCGGCGGCGACCCCGCGGAAGTCGCGGCCGATGCGTCGTGCATCATCATTTGCGACATCGCGACGCCGCCGAGTCCCAGACCGGTGGCGGAGAAGAACTCGCGGCGATCCATGATTGCTTGAATGGACTTCATCGTTTCATCACGCTTTCATCAAAGTTCATCAACGTACCGATAACGGCGCCCGTCGCGGCAAGTCGATTCGCATCGACATTGTTCGGCGCGACGAATTCTCCAACGGCAAGGTATTGCTTGGCACGCTCCGGGTTGGAGCGGAAATACTCGAGCTGGGATGCGAACAATCCGAGTACGATCTTCAACTCCTCGCTCGAGGGTTGACGACTAGTCAACGTTCGAAAGCCGTCGCGCAAGATCGACTCGGTGTCGTCGCCGTGATCGGTGATCAGTTGCATCGCCAAAGACCGTGCGGCCTCGACATACTGCGGCCCGTTGAGAAGGACAAAGGCCTGGAGCGGCGACGAGGTTCGTTCTCGGCGCACCCGACAAACATCTCGTTTGGAAGCGTCCAGTGTCATCATTGCGGGTGCCGGGCCGGTTCGTTTCCAGTAGGTGTAAAGGCTGCGTCGATAGAGACCGATGCCTTGATCGCGTTTGCTGGGCTTGAAAGAGGCTTCGACTTCGTAAGGCTTCACCGGCGCGCCGCCGACATGCGAGACAAGCTGCCCCGCGACTGCCAGGGATTGGTCACGCAACATTTCGGCTGGAAGGCGATAGGCGTTGTGACGCGCGAGCAGTCGATTCTCTGGGTCGACGTCCCAGACGCGGGGGTTCGGATGGTCGCTTGATTGCTGATACGTTCGCGAAAGCATGATCTGCTTGATGGCGCGTTTGACGTCCCATCCGTTTTCAACAAAGTCGATCGCGAGCCAGTCGAGCAATTCTGGGTGTGTCGGCGGTTCACCCTGACTGCCAAAGTCTTCGGGCGTACGGACGAGCCCAACGCCGAAGAACGATTGCCAGAGGCGATTGATCGCAACCCGGGAAGTGAGCGGGTGATCGGCCTGCGTCATCCAACGCGCCAACCCAAGACGGTCGGCTCGGTACTGATCTCCGAAGTCGCGGACCGCACGCGGCGTCGCCGGACGAACCGGTTCGGCGCGGTCGTCGTAGAGCCCACGATTCAGACGATAGCTGACGCGTTTCGTCGGCTTTTCTCGCATCACCATGATCTCTTTGAGTCCATCTTGGAGCGAACACAGGGTTCTTCGCGCTTCGGAAAGTGATTGGCGAGTCTTGATGACGCTGGCGTTGTGACGGAAATGCAGATGCTCCGACATCACTTTCCGTTCGCGGTCGCTCCATCGCTCCATTGGCTGATCGGTCCAAGGAAGCGTTTCGTCCTTTGTTGCGAGCCGTAAGGCCTCCAGTTCAGAGAGTTCGACATCGAACACTCGAAATTGATCGACGATGCCACCGGTCAACCCCTTGTCGCGAAAACGTTGGCCGATGGCGATGTTGTCACCGCCACCGCCGGTGATGTTCTTCGTCAAATTGTCTCGGACAACTTCGGTGGGAGCTCGTTTACCGTCGACGTAGATCGCCAATCCCGAAGCTATGCTCGAACCGTCGTTTGTCACGGCGACGTGCACCCATTCGCCGACTGGTAGTTTTTCGGTCGTACGGATGCGAATCGCGTTGCCCGGCCAGAAGTGAATCAACGACCAACTCAAGCAACCGTCTTCGATCAGCAGCTGATAGCCTCGGCTGGCCGCGTCGGTCCATGCCCGAGACCGATGGAAGATGACCGCACGTTCTTTTTCATCGGGTGTTTGCATCCAGAGCGAGACGGAGAACGCTTGATCGCGACGATAGTTCCCTTGCTTCAAATTGACCGCGTCGTCACCGGTCAGCTTCACCGCGTTACCGACGACGCCAGGCACCGACTCGTTTGCGCCCAGTCCGGCTTCGAAGTCCAATGACTCGACCGGCTCGGCAAACAGTGTGTCGACGGTTTTCAGTTCTTGCTCGGCGTTCTCGTCGCCCTCCGGCTTGATCTCTAATTTTTGCCTGTAAGCGGCACGGTCGAACGTCTCAAGCGACGGTCGTTGAGCGAGGCTCGCGCGATAACCGTTCCTCGCCGATTCAAGGGTTGCATTCGCACGGCCGAGCGCAGCCGACTGGGTATCCGTTGGTAGCGTCAATGTCGGCGTCGGAATCGATGAGGTGAAGTACGAGTACAAGCCAGCTTCGTCGATGTTCGCGAAGAAAGCCGATAGCTCGTAGTACTCGGTCTGTGTGATCGGATCGTACTTGTGCGAGTGGCAACGACAGCACTCCATGGTCAAGCCGAGGAATGCGGTGCCGACCGTTTGCGTTCGATCGGCCACGTACTCGATCCGAAACTCTTCGGGAACACTTCCGCCTTCCACCTTCTGCGGATGCAATCGACTGAACGTCGTCGCGAGGATTTGTTCGCGGGTTGCGTCGGGAAGCAGATCGCCCGCAATCTGTTCAGTCAAAAACTGGTCGTAGCCGAGATTGCGGTTGAAGGCGTCGACGACCAGTTTTTGACTGAACAGATTGCGGGCGATCTGCTTCCCGACGCAACCCGCGAACAAATCCTCGCGACGACGTTCAGTCGATTG
>JBCBLJ010000926.1:0-3096 GCA_038520195.1 Planctomycetota bacterium | reverse complement strand
GAAGGTATGGAAGTTGCCAATAATGCCGATGACTTTCACTTTGTAGGCAACACGGCGAGCTCAAGTGAGTTTGGAGTATTTCTAGACGGCCATATCGATGCCGAAACGTTGGAGCATGTCGATGGCCAAAACTTCTCGCTGGATGGCAGCCTCTGGTTTGTGGATACCACTGCCTATGCCAACAGAGAGGTGGGCTTGTGGTCGTTCAAAGGAAATGCGTCTGACAACTTTGTCGTTGTTCAGGATGCAAAACTATCCGACAACGCCTCCAATCTCGAAGTTCGCGGAGATGATTTACTATTCATAGACTCGGTTTCAATCGGAGAGTCCGGCAACATCGCCGCGGACAAAAATCAACCCAATATCGGCGTAAAGACCTACCGGAACAGCGATGCCGCAATGGTCGATGTTCACTTTGCCAATTTCGATGATCATTTCGGTGACATCGCGATCAGCCTTCAGCAAGGGGAGCTTAAAGACTATGGCGACAGGTTCGAGCGCATCACATTCGAAAATGTCGACAATGAGCTGATATTCCGAGACATCACCGCGCTTTTGCGTCCAGATGATGCTTTTAATACTGTGGCGCGCGACGATGGAAGTCTAACCGACGTCGCAGGCGGGGCCTGGATCACACGGAACATACCCGGCGAAACAGAACGCGCAGGCTATAACGCGTACGCTGATCGGAATTTGGACGACGCGTGGATTACGACCGAAGGCGCGATGGGCGTGACCGAATTCTACTTGTACGGCAAGGGAGCCGATCGACAAAAAGAAATAACAGTCACGCGTTCCGTCGACGGTTTGAAGTTTGATCAGGATAGCTGGTTGACGCGAGATGGTCGCGGTGGTGAGGACCTCTACCAGTTCATAACGCCCACGGCCGACGATCAAGAAGCCGCCTTCTTGGTAGAAGTCGGTGGACCGGGCAATGTTTTCCCCACGGGTTTCCACCTGTCTCTTGATGGTATTCGCGTCGGTGAAGCGGTTGTTTACGAGATTCCCAACATCGCGAGCTTCTCGTCTAGTTTCGACGTCAATGACGTGAATTCTATGGCCGACTTGTTTGCCGCGGAAAGCACGTCGGCTTTTCTACAAGACGGAAGTCTGTTTGTCCGTGTTGTCGGCATGCATGCCACCGACGAGACATATATCGGGGCAGATCCAAGCGACCAGCTCTTTGGCGAGTATATGGGAACAGAAAGTCCGTTCGGATATGCTGTCTATTTCGATGTAACGCCGCTGAATCGAGGTCACAGAGACTTTCAGGACTATGGAGGGGCGGTTTTTGATCGAGATCTTCTCAATGCCCTGGACCAGACAGACGGTTTTGTTTCGACGGCGCAGAGCAGCGCAGAGCTTTTCTTGCCGGATGCACCTGCTCCACATGAGACGCACCCGTCCACATCCGACACGGTTGTGATCGCGGATCGTGTGTCTCCGTTAGACGATCGAACCGATCTGCCAGTGGCGCCTGATCCGGACAACATGATCCGCGGGACCGATGGGGATGAGACCCTATCGGGCGGTCAAGCCAATGATGCTCTCTACGGCAGCAATGGCGATGATCTTCTTCGTGGCAACAACGGTGACGACGCGGCCTATGGCGGCAAAGGCGACGACAATCTTCAGGGGGGGAGCGGCAATGATACCCTCGAAGGGGGAGAGGGCACTGACTACCTAGCGGGAAGTTATGGCGACGACCTTGTCAGCGGTGGCGCCGGGCCTGATGAGGTCTACGGCGACTATGGCATTGACGTATTGTATGGAGATGCTGGGAACGACAAGGTCGGCGGCGGCGATGGTGCGGACATCCTCTTTGGCGGAACTGGCAATGACAGCCTGATTGGTGGTCTCGGGGACTATAGTGGCAATGACATTCTTGTTGGCGGCCTTGGCGCCGATCTTTTAAACGGTGGGGCCGGACATGATGTCTACGTGTTCGAAACGGCGCGCGACTCAACGGCCAACAGCCCGGACACCATACAGCAGTTCTCGGTGGGCGAAGACACAATCGATGTCTCGCTTCTTGGGATCACGGGCATCGATGACCTGACCATTACGCTCTCTGGCAACCAGACCATCGTGAGGCATAACGGCTCGCAATTCGAAGTGCTGATCCAAGGACGCCACGCGCTGCAGGAATCGAATTTCGTTTTCGCCGAAACCGACACCCCGCAAGAGGTTGCCAGTGGCATGGCGCGTTGGTCGGATCCGTCGGCCTGGAATGGAGCCGTGCCAGGTTCGGACGACATCGTTGTGGTCGGACACGGCCAGACCGTGGTGCTGGATGCAAGCACGACCGTCAAAGGCATCATCATCGCAGGCGGCAATCTGCTGGTCGAGGATGCCGCGGCCGACGCACCAGAGATCAAGCTGATCTCGGACTATGTGCTCGTGATAGAGGGCGGTCTCTTCCAAGCAGGAACTGAACGCAACCCGCTTGACCGTGAGTTCACATTGGAGCTCACCGGCGATGATCCGGACATGGACCTGGACGTCGGCCGGATTCTTGATGGCGGAGTTGCGAACACGGTGTTCGCGCAGACAGACGCTCATGACGCCCCTGGGACTGGCACTGGTGAGCCGATCGAAGTGCCGGTGCTGCCCGTCGATCCGTCTCCCATCGATGGACCCGTGGAACCCGTGCGCGAAACCGGAGTGGTGAGTGGACGCATCTTCGTCGATGCAGAAAAGGATGGCGTTTTCGACGCCGAGCACGATGACGGCCTCAGCGAGGTCCAAGTCAGCCTGCTGCGCGATGGTGTACGGGTGGCCACCGCCGAGACGGACAGCAGAGGCATTGTTCGCTTCGAGGACGTCGATGCGGGAGGGGGGTACTCTCTGCGCTTTGACGATGAAGACCTGGAGGGTGGCACTTTTGCCCCAATGGATGCTCAGTTCATCGGCGGTGACGGTCGGCTAAACACCGATGCGTTCGACGTTTCGGCAAATGACGAGGTCTGGCGGATCGCGCGCGTGCACGAGGTCGAAGCTGCCCCGGTGAACCGAGCGCCCGTCGCCGAGGACGATGCTGTAACGCTTTTGTCTGGCGATCAAGCGGTTGTCGATGTGCTCGCCAATGACGTGGAT
>JBCBLJ010000247.1:0-9983 GCA_038520195.1 Planctomycetota bacterium | reverse complement strand
CGCGTGGCTCGACACCAGGGCAACTGTCGCTTGCCCTGGTGTCGAGCCACGCGACCCGACGAGAGCGATGGGTTCCATCTTTGGATCGATACCCGCTGCAGTCCGAACATCCACCGCGCCACGCAGTTCTGTCATCGATTCCTCTTCATGCCCGCCGGAGGTGGACCCAAAAAGGACCGGCCGGTCGCGCGCCTGTTGGAAATCAATCGAGCACGTAGCCACCCAAAACCGATTCCGCCCGAAGGAATCGGTGTGCACGCGCTTCCGCGGCACGATGGATACGTCCTCAGCGGCATTATTCCGACCGCCTCTCTGACTGGATACGATCCGGGCGACCAATCCCGCATCGGGTTTTACTATGCCGTGATCGATCGCGAGCTCGGTTGGCAAACACTCGGCGTCGGGCCGGAGTACCCGGTCGACGAAGATCCGGCCCTGTGGGCGGAAGCGTCCCTTCGCGACTGAACTGGAAGCGATTGAGCGAACCTCGTTTGGGTAGACTGGTGCCGCGGGAATGAAATAACGCTGCTTGGAGAAACGGTAACCCGACGCGTAAGCGAGGGATTCCAGCCTTTCCCTCGCTCACGCGTCGGGTTACCAAGCAAGATCAGTTTGTTCCCGCAGCACTAGACGCCGCGCGAGCGTCGAAAACCGTCCGTTCCGAATATGCGGATCAACGTCGGCGTTCGGGGAACGCGTGAAAGTAGCAAGGTCTGCGTCGCATGCGACGATAGTTTCGAGGTGCGCTCGCGCGAACGGAATCCGCGAACCAAGCGCATCCGGCCGGAAAAGGACTTCCATGCCCGACTTGCTCTCAAAATCGCTCCCCGTCTTCGGACTCTTGATCGCGATTTCCAGCGCCGCGATCGCGCAGCGAGTGCCCGAATCGGCGTCGGCCAATGCGACCGAGTTTGGTGTGCAGTCCACAAACTCGACGGATCTGTCACGGGTGGCTTTGTCGGATCAGCTTCGCGAAGACGCTCGTCTCTCGAAACTGTTCGGCGATGTCGACCAGATCGACGCTCTGCCGAGAATTCGTCGCCCGCGAGCGGTGTCGCCAGCCGCCAACGCCGTGTTCTCCGCCGAAGCGACCGGGCGACAAACGGCGGATGTCGGCAGCCTGCTCGACCAATCCAAGGGGACACAGGGTGTCGCCGTGCAACAACGCACGCCAATCGTCAGCGATACTCGGATCCGTGGCCAGCGGGTCGGACAGGTGCTCGCGTCGGGGTCTTACTGGGCACCCGCCCGAATGGACCTCGATACGATGATGAGCAAGATCGACTCTCGACTGATCGAGGATGTGATCCTGATCAAAGGCCCGTATGCCGCCAACTACGGCCCCAGCTTTCGCGTGGTGGACATCGACTTCATCAAGTCGCCTCGATACAGCGGGCGCGAATCACACGGTTCAACGAGCGTCTCGTTCAACACCAACGGGGATCACTGGTACGGTCGACAGTCGCTTTGGGGCGGCGACGACGATTCAGGGTACTACATCAGCTACGGCCACCAGACGAGCAACGACTACGAGACCGGCTCGAGCGGGTTCTTCATGCCATCGAGTTTCAAGTCGCGCGACTTGTTTGTCGCCCTTGGGTGGGATCTTTCGCGTAGCGAGAAACTGGAATTCAATCTGCTTCGGCTCGATCAAACCGATGTCGAGTTCCCCGGGCTGGTCTTCGACATCAACTTCTTGGTGACCGACGGCTACGAACTGACGTACACCAACACCGACGCGTGGTGGTCAGACGAGCTTCGACTGGAACTCTGGTACAACCGCACTCGATTTGAAGGGGATACGCTCCGCCCGGGGAAAGCTCGCCAGATACCGCAACTCGCGACGGCGCTGGAGTCGCCCTCCGGCACGGACGGGTTTGCGGTCACGGATGTTGACGCGCTTTCGGCGGGCTATCGCTTGGAGAGTCTGAACGAACTCGGAAACGGACAATGGACATACGGAACCGACTTGATCGTGCTCAATCAAGAGCTCAACGATATCGAGCCGTTCGCACCCGCCAATGACAATAATTTTCCGATCCCGCGCAGCGAATCCGTCGACGTCGGTTTCTTCGTTAGCGATGTCGAACAGGTCACCGATCGACTCAACATGACCGCCGGTGGTCGTTTTGACATGGTGTTCACCGACTCCGCAGACACCGTCGATGGTGTGCCCGCATCGCTATCGTCGCTGAAAGACGCCGACCTCGAACAGTCGTTCTTTTTGGGTGCCGCCTACATGACGGCTCAATACCAACTCAGCCAAACATGGGACATCAACGCCGGGATGGGAGTGGCTAGCCGTGCTCCCACGCCGACGGAACTGTACACCGAAAACTCGTTTATTGGTTCCTTGCAGCCTGGGTTGACGTTCTTGTCCGGTGACCCCGAACTCAAGCAAGAGACGCTCTATCAACTTGACCTTGCGTTGCACTACGCTCACAACGGGAACCGCTTTGGCATCCAAGGTTACTACTCGTGGATCGAAGACTACATCACGTACGACCTGATCGATCCACCGGGAGTCGTCGATGGGCTTCAGTTGGGTGCCGCCTTCGTGAACACCGACCTCGCGGAGATTCTTGGATTCGAGATCTACGCCCAGCGCGAACTGACACGCAACGTTTCGGTCTTCGCAACGAGCAGCTACATGCAGGGCTCGGATTTGACCCGTACGAATCCGGCCAGGCAATCGACCGTAGCGAACCGAAGCGATCTCGCCGGCTTCGAAGAAGAACCGTTGCCGGGAATTCCGCCGCTTGACTCGCGGATCGGTATCCTTTTGGAAGAAGCGAGTCTTCGACCAAGTTGGGGATTGGAGTTTTCGGCGCGAATCGTCGACAACCAGGACAAGTTTGCCGCGTCACTCTTGGAAGTCGAAACGCCCGGATTCACGACGCTCGACATTCGCGCTTATCGCGCCGTCTCTCAGTGGTTGTTCACCTTTGGTGTCGAGAACTTGGGGGACAAGTTTTACCAGGAGCACGTCGATTACCGCACGGGACGGGGTGTCTTTCGCCCCGGGATCGCGGGTTACATGAGCGCCCAACTCAGTTATTAGGACGAGTGGACGAAGGGAGCCTGATCAAGTGTCGCCCCGCTTGGTGCTTCAGGAAGCATGGTCAGATGGGCGCGGTTCGCACGCGTCGTCTGGAAAATCAGTTCGGCAACGCGGTGTCATTCCGGATACGATACAGCGTCCCGTCGATGATCAAGCGTCCAACCCTTCCCACCACCGACTGATGCTTCGAGCCAGCACTGCGACCATCGTCGCCATTCTCTTTTGCCTTTCGGTTCATGTCGCCAATGCGCAGGAATCGGCGGGTCCGCTTGTCGCCTACGACTTTTCGGGCGGCGACGGAGACGGCATCGTCAACAACCGCGGCAGTCTCCCCGGTTTGGGCCTCGAACCGCAAAAGGCAAAGGCTGTCAGACAACGAGGATCGGCACTCGAACTTTCGGGTGGCAAACTCGTCTCGGAATCACCTCCGCGAGAGTTGATTTCCGCGATCAAGCAGTCCAACGAGTTGTCGATCGATGTGTGGCTGCGACCGGCGGACACCCAGCAGTCAGGACCCGCGCGGATCATCACACTGTCGCAAGACACGAGCAACCGGAGCTTCACCCTCGGTCAGGACAAGGACCGATACGACCTGCGGCTGCGCACGACGAAGACCAGCGGCAACGGGCTTCCGTCATTGTCCACGCCCGCGAAGTCGGCTCGAAAAGCCTGGACACACTTGGTTTTCACACGGTCCAAAAACGGTGAGACGCATCTGTTTGTCGACGGCAAACCCGTCGCACGAGGGAAAGCGCCGGGAACGTTTTCCAACTGGAAGAACACCGATCGATTTGCGATCGGCGATGAAGTCAGCGGTGGCAGGCCCTGGAAAGGGGCTCTCCGGCGCATCGCCATCTTTGCTCGCGCCTTGTCCATCGATGAGGTGCGTCAGAGTTTCAAGGCGGGACCCGAGGCGACGGTGCCGTCCGGTCCATCGGCAGAACAACTTGCCGCACAACACTTCGAAAGCAAGATCGCGCCGATCTTGGCGAAACACTGCCTTGAATGCCACGACATTGCGTCGGCCAAAGGCGGACTTGTGCTGGATCGCAAACAAGCCGCTTTCGCCGAAGCGATTGTTCCCGGCGAAGCCGAGAGCAGCCCACTGTGGCTGTCGATCAAGACCGACGACATGCCGCATGATCGAGCGCCGCTGCTGACGCGCGACAAGACGCTGCTGAAAGAGTGGATTCAAAGCGGGGCTGCCTGGAACCTCGAGTGGATCGACCCAGCCGATTACGTCCACGAAATCGGCGCGTCGGCTGGATACGTGCGTCGGCTGACGGTGGAGGAATATGTTCAATCCGTCAAAAGCGCGGTCGGCGTCGACGTTGGTGGCGAGGCACGCGCGGCATTGCCCGCCGACCTGCGTGCCGATGGCTTCGCCAACACCTCCTACAACCTTACCGTCGACCTCAAACACATCGAAGCGTACCGCGAGCTTGCGAACAAGGTCACTGATTCGATGGATGCGCGAGCGTTCGCGAAGCGCTTTTGGGGCAAAGCTCGGTTGACCGACGACGACATGCGTGGGCTGATTCAGAAAATGGGGGCCTGGATTCTTCGTGGTCCATTGGATGATTCTGAGGTCGATCTCTTTCGAGGGATTTCGACAACGGTCGCCGCCTCCGGAGGCGACTACGAGGCCGCGGTGAAGGCGACCGTCGCCGCGATGCTGCAATCGCCGAGGTTCTTGTACCGCATGGAAAACCAATCCGAGGATGGTGCAACACCGTATCTCAGCGACTATGCGTTGGCCTCCCGAATCAGCTTCATCGTTTGGGGTGCGCCGCCGGACCGGAAACTCTTGGATGCCGCGTCCGATCGAAAACTGTCGGACCCGAGCGAGGTCCGTCGACAGGTCTCCCGGATGCTTCAGGATCCGCGTGCTCTTTCTCGATCTCGAGACTTCTTGACGCAGTGGCTCAATCTGAATCACCTTGATTCGTTGCGACCCGACGCGAATCGATTTCAAAACTGGGACGCTGCATTAGCCAGGGACATGCGTGACGAAACCCTCGCGTTCTTTGAGCATATCGTTTGGGAGCAGCAGCGACCGTTATCCGATTTACTCGACGCGCAAGTCACGTTTTGCTCGCCGAGACTTGCCAGGCATTATGGCCTTAGCAATCCTGTGCAAGGCACCGATCGCTACGACCTGACAAACGTCGCCGAACGAGGCGGCCTACTCACGCATGGGAGCGTACTCACGATCGGTGGCGACGACGCTTCGACTGTGACTCGTGGCCTTTTCGTGCTCAATCAACTTCTCCGCGGCGTGGTAAACGATCCTCCACCTTGTGTCGATACAACTCCCGTGCCCGCGTCACCCGGCTCATCGGCCAGGATGATCGCCGAGGCGCGAATCAAAAATGAGTCTTGCGGCGGATGTCACGGCCGATTTGAACCCTTGGCATTCGGGCTCTCCAAATTCGATGGACTCGGTTCGTTTCACCAAACCGATGAGTACGGTAACCGACTTCGCGATGATGGAACCATGCTTGTGCCCGGCACGGCCGACGCCGTCGACTTTCAGGACTCCGCAGCAATGATGAAAACACTCGCCGATAGCGACCGGATCCGCGAAAGTCTAGTGTGGCGACTGACTCAATACGCGATCGGTCGACCACCCACGTCGGCGGACGCCCCGGTGATTCGCGACATTCATCGTCGCTCGCAAAAATCCGGTGGGACCTACCAAACGATTCTGACGGAGATCGTGGCGAGCCGATTGGTGCTCCCGCGGTGACGATCAGGATGGCATGTCTTGGCCAACTTCAGGGCAGTACAATTAAGTCCCGCCAACCTCCTTTTTCGTAATCGGTTCCTCACATGAGTCAGTCCCGCCTTTCGCGAAGAACGTTGCTGCGCGGCATCGGTGGCGCCGCCATCGCCATGCCATTGCTTGAAGAGATGATGGTGCAACCGGCGTTCGCGGCAACCACCAACAATGTGCCAGCTCGGGCCTTCAATGTCTTCTTCGGTCTCGGTATTCCCGCGCCGCTTCAAGAAGAGGGTTTCGAGGGTGTGCTCGAACCGCTCAAGCCGTTGAGTGACAAGTTGTTGATCATGCGCGGGGTTGACCACGTCCGCGCCGATGAGTCGGGCATCAACGCGCACTTTGATGGCGCGAGCGCGGCGTTCACAGCCGAGCCACCCGACGGAGAAGCGAAAGCGGGAGGGCCATCGATCGACCAGGTTCTGCGACATCAACATCATCCCGACGGAATGCCACCCGGTATCGTGCCGACGCTCTGTGCCGGAACGTTCTTTCGTCGCAGTCGTGTAAGCCGCTACGTTCACAGCTACAACCACGACGGGACCGTCGCCGCGGCGATGCAAGAGCGACCGCGGGATGTGTTTGATCGCGTCTTTGGGACCGTCGACCAATCGGGTGATCCCAAGCAACGGCGGATTGACCGAAGTGTGTTGGATTCGGTTGTCGAGCAGTATCGATTTTACACCGGTACGCGATCGCCACTGGGCAAAGCCTCCCGCGGCCGTATCGCCGATCACCTTGATCGCATTCGCGAATTCGAAATGCGAGCTTTCAGCACCGCCGGCACCGACCCGCGTGCCCCCAAACTTCCCGTCCGCAGCGAACTGGCGCATGGCGGTGCCGCCGACCCCGGCGGAGAGGGACTGGACATGGAGTTGTCCGACTTGACGACGGAGTGGCGGTTACTCGCGGACCTGTATGCCCTGGCGATCGAGATGGATCGCGTTCGGTTCGGCTCCCTGACGTTCCTTGCCGCGGGCGAACGGTTGCGGATGACCGGTAAATACAACTACGACAATCGACTCGTGTATGAATTCGACGACGAAAAAGAACTTGGCAAGTCTGGCTCGGGCGGTTGCAGCCACGAATGGTGGCACAAGTTCAACCCCTCCAAGGACAACAAACAGCTCCGCGCCCACGCCCACATGAAACTCCGCGAAGTCGCCTATTTCCTTACCCGTCTGGACCAGACCGTCGAGTCCAACGGGAAGACGATCTTGGAGAATTGCTGCATTACCATCAGCACTGAATCGGGTGACGGCCGACACAACGATGTCAAACGCGAGTTGTCGGGCGTCTTCCACGCGATCACTGGCGCCGGAGGTCGTTTCAAGACCGGCCAGCAGATCGCCGTCAACGCCGAAGGCATGGACGTGTACAACACGATGCTCCGTGGGCTCGATTGCGATCAGCGTCTTGGTCCTCAAGATCGCAAGCACCAAATGGTCGATGCGATCCTCGCGTGAGGCGAACCATGAAAGCGGTGATCGGTCCCTATGCCCAAGCAGCCCCCAAGGATTTGCCTCAGTTTTATCTTTGGCACCTGATCGGGTTCACGACCGCGGCGGCGATTGCGTTTGCGATCGCGCGAGTTTTGGAGGAACCGACGATTCGTTATGGGTTCATGCTCGCGATCATTGCCGCGCCCGTGGCCATCTACAGCTTTTCTTCCGTGGTCGCGCCGGACACGCGCGCGATCCGAAAAGGCATTCGAATGACGGGCTTCATGCTAACCATCGGATTGATCTGCGGTGCAGGAGTTTACTGGCGACGCGAGGCGATTGCGCCGTTGACGATCCTCCCCCTGTTCTGGGTCCCGCAAATGATCCTGCTGAGTTTTTGCTCACGTTGCCGCGCAGCCCTGGATGGGTCCAAAATCGTGTAGCGAATCAGTCACCCATCGGTTCGTTGCAGCTCCACTGAATCGCCAACGGAGATCAATCCGCCAGTGATCACTTGGCAACAGACGCCGCCGCGCCAGTCCGGCAAGAGTGCGTTCATCAGGCCGTCGTGGTACTCGTCCATCCGCCCGCACGGATCGGTCTCACCGGTGACTTTGAGCTGGACGTCTCCCACCGTCAGGATCGCGCCGACCTGTTTCGCCAAGTCGACGCCGTTGACCAGTAAGTTGGCTCGGCGCGTCGTCCACGGTAGCGTCGCGTCGGGTTCAAGTTCTGCGCAGGCCGCTTCCCAGGCCTCGACCGTCATCACGGTGACTTGTCGTCTTCCGGGCTTGCGGCGAAAGTCACCCGAGAGACCGCTTTCTTCCGAAACCTCAATCGAGCGATGTTCTAGCATCTCGCCGCGAGGTTTCACCCGCACCGCAATCCCCAACAGTTTTCCCGCGGGTGCATGATGGTTGTGTGTCATGACAGAGTTACCTTTCCCGTGCAACGAGACGCTGTAGAGAACAAATTTATCCTACCCTTCGCGGATTGAAATGCGAAAGGCCTTTGATCGTTGATGCGGCCTTCGAATCATCGTCGCAATCGGGCTGCCCTTCTCGACGATGGTCACATCCGAAGGCGTGTCCGTCCACTCCCAACGCGGCGAGGAATCCTGAAACTGTTGCGGGCTGACCTCCATATCGCGCCTCGCATAGATCACGCGTTTCCAAAAGACCGGTCCCTCTTTCGATTCCCGCAGGCGTCGCCTCCACCCATCGGCTGGCTCAAAGAATGAACAAGGACGGTCCAGCCGCTGCATCCAACTGCGTTCCAGCACCTCCATGGAAGCACTCCAGCGCGGATTGACTTCCAACAGTGTCACGTGGTCGCCGGTGATCACCACATCGATGTTAAATGGCCCCTGAATCGGAACTCTTTGCATCAACGCCGATCCGATCGCTGCGATCCGGCACAGAACCGAGTCGATCAATCGCAGCGGTCCGATCGCGCCCGCAAAGAGAAACGGTCGCGGATGGACTCGCTTCGTAAGCAGGCCGCACACGCCGACGAGTTCTGCACCGTGTTCGTCGGCAACGAACGTCGCGCCGAGGACGCGGCCGCGTTGTCGACGCTGTAGATACTCCCCCGAATCAAGCTCTTTGCCGACGAAGAACTCGACACCCACGCCGCCGCAGCTCTTCCTTCGTTTGACCAACCATCCGGTCGTCGGCCACTGGCTGGCGACACTGACTCGCGACGTTGTTTCGGGAAACCCTACCTCGGAGGCACGCGCGAGTTCTTTCAGGAATACAGGGCAGTCGGTCTGCTGAAAGACTTCTGGGGCCGCACCAACAAAACCCATCGGGCTCTCGCGCCATTCTTCGTAGCCGCCGTAGATTCCTCCGGAAATGAGCAATCGACCGCCCCTCGTTCCGGCCGCATGGAGTTTCGCCTCGAGGTTGTTGCGATCCACGGAGGGCAGTGGAAGCCAGCTGTCGGTGGCACGGAGTGTCTCGGAATCGCCAAACTGGTCGATCGCGACGACATGACCGCATCCGGCTCGACGAATGGACTCGGCGGCCGATCGTACCGAGGCACCGAGGAGCACGATTGGCGTTCCCTGGATGGCGAGCGACGGATTTGCGGGTGCTTGCATCGGGACGCTGGTTTGTTACTTTTTTTGTCTCTCCAGACCCACCCCAGGCGTGATTGATCGCCGCGCGGGGCAAGGACATGTGATTCCCCACCGGTCTTTCGAAGAGTCCTTTTGACAGGTATTGCTGAGATGAAGTTTTACATTGGCGAAGCCCTGGTGGGCGATGGCAACGAGGTCGCGCACATCGATTTGATGATCGGTAGCAAGGACGGCCCGGTGGGTACCGCATTCGCAAATGCACTTTCGACTCAAAGCGAAGGCCACACCAACTTGTTGGCCGTGCTCGAACCGAACCTCGCGGTGAAACCGTCCACCGTGATGATCACAAAGGTGACCATCAAGGGGATGAAGCAAGCCGTGCAGATGTTCGGACCTGCTCAGGCCGCGGTCGCAAAGGCGGTAGCGGATTGCGTCGCTGAAGGCGTTATCCCAGCCGACCAAGCCGAAGACCTCGTTTGCGTTTGCGGTGTTTTCATTCACCCGGCCGCCGAAGACGATGAGAAGATTTACAACTACAACTACCAAGCTGTGAAAGAGTCGCTCGTCAGCGCGATGGGCAGCAAGCCGAGCGCACAAGAAATGGTCGAAAAGAAAGACTCT
>JBCBLJ010000270.1:0-9467 GCA_038520195.1 Planctomycetota bacterium | reverse complement strand
GTTGTGCGATCAGAACGACGGAGTGAATCGGAGAGCATCGGAAATCCTGAGGCTAAACATTGGGAAGTGAGAATTCGGGACGTCGTTCCTTGGTCAGCAATTTGCTGGCCGCGCTATCGCCGATGATTTGCTCTGTCTTCGCGTCCCAGTGGATCGTCCGGCCCGTCATCCGACAGATGTTGATCAGGTGGGCGACGCTGGCAATCAGATGGCCGACTTCCACCGGTGCGTTAGGTTGTTCGCGGGTTCCAATGCAGTCCAGCCAGTTGGCGACATGCGATTCCGTTTCCGAACCGGTAAAGGGAGCGAGCAGATTCTTCGGATTGCACGCGAACCGTCCACGATTAATCTCGATCTTGCCAGACTGGCCAATGAAGATGCCGCCAAAGGCTGGTCCGACCGAGCTTTCCAGACGAATGACAGTCCCATCCGGGTAGTAGAGTCTCACACCGCGATCCCAATATGCTTTCGCATCCGTCGTGGGTTCGATTCGCGTTGGCGATACGTTCTCCCACCCCATGGCAAGGTGAACCATGTCCAGCGCATGCGAACCACGATCGCAGATGGGGCCTCCCGTAAAGGAGTCGAAGTTCCGCCACCGTCGCTGTACTTGTTCGTGATAATCGAGCGGCTTCGCCTGATCGCAGAAACGATTCCAATCCATGCCTTCAGGGATCGGCTGTTGCTCAAGGCCGCTCGCAGGCCGAGAGCCCGAGTAGTTCTTAACGAGGATCGTCGAAACTTTGCCAAGTCCGCCTTCGCGAACAAACTCGCAGGCGTACTGGTTGATCGGCGTGCTGCGTTGTTGAGTTCCAACCTGCAGCACGCGTTTGTGTTTTCGAACGGCGTTGACCAGTGCTCGACCCTCCGGAATGCTGAAGCTGAGTGGCTTTTCCGCGTAGATATCCAGACCCTTCGCACAGGCAATGATTGCCGCCCTGACTCGCACGTGATCCGGCGTTGCGATCATGACTGCGTCGAGATCTTCTTGCTCAAACATCCGCTCGTAGTTCTGATAGCGATTCCACGAATCACCCGCCTTCGGATTCTTGGTGTTGTCCGCCGCAAGGGCATCGATTTGCGGCAGGTAGCAATCGCAGACGGCGACCAATTCCGCTCGATCGGATTCTCGGGACAATGCGCGAGTAAGCCACTTGGCTCGATTCCCTGCGCCAATGAGCCCGACGCGCAACTTGTCATTGGTCGGGGCCGCCGGTGCGCCATGGACCGCTTTGGGTAGGAGACCGGACGCCGTCAAAGCGGCAGTTGTGCCGATCGATTTCAACGCTGCTCGACGTGAAGAGTCGCTTTGAGGAGACGAGTTCATACGTAGTCCTGTTTGTTTTTGCGTTAACCTGAATCGCTATTCGCCTTTGCTCTTTCTTTTCACGGGTGGCAATGGAGTTGCCATCTCTGACGGCGATGGGACGGCCCGTTTTAGTTCCATGATTTGCGCGGCGTACTTGGGGTTGTCGATCTGGTTCGTCCATTCACGCGGGTCCTGCGAAGTGTCATAGAATTCCTCCTGTCCTTGTTCGTAGCAAATGTATCGCCCAACTTCGTTTCGGATGCTGACGTAGCCCAGTGAAGGCCGGTTCTTGTCCGACAAGCAGGTGATTGCCGTGCTACTCCAATTCGCGTTTGGATCTCTTAGAAGCGGAACCAGTGATCGACCATCCAAGTAGGGCGGGCGTTCCAGACCGCACAATTCTGTAAGTGTTGGATAGATATCCTGCAGCGAGACAAATCGCTGACTCGCAATACCCTCGCCCGTGACTCCGGGTACACGAAACATCAGCAGGCAGTGCGTTGCTTCTTCCCACAGCGTTGCTTTCTGCCAATGATGTTTCTCGCCCAAATGAAAGCCGTGGTCGGACAGGAAGACAACGATCGTACTGTCCTTGTGGGGACTCTTGTCCAAAGCATCAAGCACCCGTCCTATCTGCGCATCTACATAGGCGGTTGTCGCGAGATACGCTAGAACGGCATCCTTGTGAAGACCATTCTCGAGGACGCTGTCGACAAACCTGCCCTTGCCGGCAGTCGTGGCCACGCCGAGCGGCGGTACATCATCGAGGTCATCCTTGAGAAGCCTCGGAGTGGTGACTTCGTCCATCGGAAACAGGTCGAAGTATTTTTGAGGGACGTACCAAGGCATGTGTGGATTGAAAGTACCCAGCGCGATGAAGAACGGTTTATCGTTTTGCTTCTGAAGGTGAGCGATCGCGGCGTCGGCGTTGCCAGTGTCGTTCATGTCGGCTTCGGCAAGGTGAATCGGGCCCCAGTCCTGTTCACCTCTTCCAACCGTTGTTAATGGAGCGCCCGGTGGAGCGGGATCTCGCTTGTGTCCGCGTTTGACTTCCCAGTGTTCTTTCTGGTCCCAGCCATGAGTAATCTTCCCGAAACCGGCGGTCGTGTAGCCGGCTTGTTTGAAGCAACCAGCCAGCGAGAGAGCGCCCGCTAATGGTTGACTCTGCTGGACCTGCAATGCATTGTGATAATGCCCCGAATGCCAGGGACTCACGCCAGAAAAGAATGCGGTCCGTGAAGGCGAACAAACCGGCGCCGCCGTGTAGGCTCGAGTGAAGTTGACACCACTGGCAGCAAGCCTTTGCAAATTCGGGGCGACGACTTTGCCAGCGTATCGATCTGCATCCTCAAGCAGCCAACTGTTCAAATCATCGGCCACCAGAAATAGCACATTCATCGGCTTGTCCGACGGCGTCGCTGCACCAGCCGAATGTAGGAACAGCGACAGGATCGCGCCGACGCAGACCGATAGTTTTACGATGGAACGCATTTATGGTTTGCTCCTTTTCCTTCTGTTCTTCTTTGTCGTTGGATCTTCCGCACCGGCGAGCCTGCCAATCGGTCGGCTGTTGGCTTCGATTTCGCGCACCGCGGCCTCCATCCGACGTCGGAGGTCCGCGACGATTTCGGGATGATCGGATGAGACGTCGCGGGTCTCGCCGATATCGTTTTGTAGGTCAAAGAGTGAGCCCGCCGGGGCCGAAGGTCGTTTTCCTTCGCGACCGCTTTTGCCGCCAGGTTTCATGTCACGGACGAGCAGTTTCCACCGCCCGCGTCGAATCACCGAACCGGGCACGAGGAACGAGTCGTGAATCGGTGGCTCGACGTGTTTGCCTTTTAGATAGGGCAGGATGTTTCGGCCGTCGAGGACTCGATCGGTGGGCGGGTCGATGCCGGCCATTGCGCAGAACGTCGGCAGGAAGTCGATGATCCCCGTAAGATGATCATTGGTCGATCCCGGCTCAATCGTTCGCGGCCAGCGCATGATGCAGGGCACACGAATCCTGCCTTCGAAGTCAGTCCATTTGCCGTCACGCAGCGGGCCGGCGTCGCCACCGTCGATGCCAAGGACCGGACCAGTGTCGGACGCGAAAATGAACAGTGTGTTTTCAGCGATCCCCTGTTCATCGAGGAGCGACATGAGTTTACCGACTTGCCAGTCAATCTCGCGAATCACGTCACCGTACGTTCCGCGTTCCGAAGTTCCGGCGAAACGAGCGCTCGGAAGCCAGGGGGTGTGCGGCAGCGGAGAGGCGTAATACAGAAAGAACGGTCGGTCCTTATTCTGTCGAATGAAGTCTGAGGCAGCGTCAAGCAGTTTCGCTGTGTGTGCACCATCGGTCTTGCGTTTGATCGATTCAACTCGAGCTCGATTACGGTAGATTCCAGTGCCCTGCTCGAGATCGACCATGAATCCATAGAACTCATTGAATCCGTGTCGGGTTGGATTGAATGCGTCCCATTCACCGAGATGCCATTTACCCACGATTCCAGTGGCATAGCCTGCCTCCTGGAGACGTTCCGCCGCCGTCACTTCATTGGCGTGAATCCCGATTCGATCTCGGTTATAGATGACTTTCATCGAACCCGCTCGATGCGCGTGTGAACCGGTCATCAGCGCGAGTCGGGTAGGCGAGCAACGTTGATGGACATAGAAGTCGGTAAACTTCATTCCCTGCTCGCAAAGCCGATCGATGTTGGGTGTCTCAAGAGTCTTTGAGCCGTAGCAACCGAGGTCCCCATACCCCTGGTCGTCCGTGAGGAAAACCACGATGTTCGGCTGATCGGCCCTTGCATCAAGACCTGTCAAAGCCGCGACCAGGAGTATCGCGACGCGAACGAAGATCCGTCTCCATGTCATGGCTGGCTCGCGCTCCCGGCGGGTCGTGTGTTTTGACGGAGCTCACGTTCAAACTCCTCGATGCGCATTTTCATCTTCGCGGCAATTTCGGCGTGCTCCATGATCAGGTTAGTTTGTTCGCCGAGATCCTCGCTCAGGTTGTAGAGCGTTTCGACGTTGATCTTCTTCGAGTTTTTGTCGCTGGACCGTTGACGCTTCGATCGCTTTTCTTTGGGCGGTTTTTCCGTTGCGATTCGATACTTCCAATGGCCCACTCGAACTCCTTGAACGCTGCGTCCTCGGAGGTAAAAGAGAGCCTCGTGCGGCGACGTCGCGCCGGGCTTTGCCGCAAGCAATGGCCAGATGTCTTTTCCGTCGATCACACGGTCCTTGGGTGTCTCACCGCCCGCGAGTTTCGTAAGTGTCGGCAGCAAGTCCATGATCGTCGACGATTGATCTGATTGGGTTCCCGCGGGGATCTTTCCCGGCCAACGGGCAATGAATGGGACTCGAACGCCGCCCTCGAGTGTGGAGCCTTTGCCGCCTTTCAGCGGACCGGCGCTACCACCCTTGCTGGTATTCGGGCCGTTGTCCGAAGTGAAGAGGACCAGTGTGTTCCCATCAATTCCAAGTTCTTTGAGAGACCGAAGGATTTCGCCGGTGCTCCAGTCGAGTTCCTGGATCACATCCCCGTACGTTCCGCGTTCACTACTGCCGACGAAGGACTCCGAAGCATGGAGCGGAATGTGTGGCATGTTGTGCGCGAGATAAACAAAGAAAGGTCGATCTTTGTTTTCGGTGATGAAGCGAATGGTCTCACGTGTGTAACGTTGCGTGAACTGCGTTTGATCGGCGGGGACTTCAATCACAACGTTGTCGCGGATCAATGGACAAGCGGCGGTTTCTCTCTCGAAAATTCCCGCACGGGTGTAGCCCTCGCGGAACACGCAGTCGGCCGCATACGTTTTGATATTGGAGTAATAGAATTGACTGTTGGAAGAGGGTGTTCCGTACCAGGTGTCGAATCCGTGACGCATTGGTTGAAACAGGTCTTCATTGCCAAGATGCCACTTTCCGATGATCGCCGTTGCGAAGCCCTGCTGCTTCAATAGTTCGGGCAGGGTGACTTCATCAGGGTTCAATCCGTGATCATTTCGCGGAAAGAGGACGCCACCGATACCCACACGAATCGGAAGGCTTCCGGTCATCAATGATGCACGAGTGGGCGAACAGACCGGTGAGACATAGAAGCTATCGAGTCTCGCTCCCGCCGCAGCCATCGCATCAATGTTTGGGGTCGCAATGTCCGTTGCGCCGTAGCACGAGAGATCGCCATAGCCCAGATCATCGGTGAGTATCAAAATGATGTTCGGCGGCTTGGCGATCGCGAAAGGAGTTGCGCCGACGAACAGACAGAGGAGGAACGCGATGGATGTCGATGCGAAGACGTGCGTTTTTAGGCGGTGAGTCATGGCAATCGGGCGATCTCCTTTTGAGCGGCACGATAGAGAGAAACGACTTCATCACCAGTGAGCACTCGGTCGAAAAGTGCGACTTCGTCGATCCGTCCGTTCCAATGCTGTTCCGATGCCGAACCTGCCCCAAACCAGATTGGATCGGAGTCGGAGGTCGTGGCCATCGGTAAACCGCCGGAGGATGCCACGAGTTCGCCGTCTTCATAAAGCCGCATCTGTTCGCCATCGACGGTGAACACGACGTGCCGCCAAGTGTTGAATGGCAAGATCGAATTGCCGGCGATCGACTTCCTCTCTCCATCTTTATTCTTGGCGGTGGCGCGGAATTTTCCGCTCTCATCGAGCGACAGACGGAAGTTGCCCCCGTTGTTGGTGAGGTTTGTCGCGACGACTGCGTCGCCGGACGGCGTTTCGAGATAGACGAACGCAGACAGCGAAAATCGACTCGAGGTGAAGGCTGGCGGCGAATCGACTCGTGCGCCGCGCCCCGTCGAGTCCGCTCCGACACGCAGCGAACCGCCGACGAAAACGCCTCGTGCGTGAGGCGGTCGTTTGCCTTCCCCGGTCAAGACGACACCGGAATGTTCCGGCGGCTCTGAAACCAAACCGCGGTCGCGGATCGGCATTCGGTAATAGGCTCGGGGCGACAGCCGCTTGACCGTCAGCGCGTAGTTTCGAACCGGCTCGTCAAAGTCCCGAATGAATCGGTCCGAGGCGATGGAAATATCAACGGGCTTGGTCGCGGCGCCGGTGATCCGCACGGCTTTGGACGCTTGAACATCCACCGAAAGCTCCTCGTCACGATGGTTCGTGGAACCGGTGTGGACTCGAACCAGTCCGTCGAACACATGCACCTCGCTGATGCCCGCGACCACATCGACGGAGAACTCCGTGCCGAAGTCGACGACTTCCGCTTCCGGAGTCTCGACGGTGAAACCGATCCCCTCGTGAGGGACTCGGGCGGACAGTCGACCGCGTTGCAAAACCACTCGCGAGTCGTCAACGGCTTCAAACGTCGCCGGAGCTTCAACGTAAACCATGACGCCGCCGCTGAATTCCAAGTTCACCAATCCCTTTTGTAGCTCGTAGCTTCCTGCGGGCAATTCTTCGCCGACCCACTGCCGACCATCTTTTGCGAGCAGTCCATTGACGTTGCTCACGACGGTTGCCGCGACGGCGTTGTCGCGGCTCAACTCGGGGTCTGGGTTCGGCAATGCGAACGCGATCAGAATGCACGCCGCCGTTACAAAGACCGTTGCGGTCAAAAGTCGAATTGGTCGGGAAACGAAGACTTGGGTGTGATGACTGCCCGAAGCGTCAAGCGTTGCGGATGGTTCGCGGTTCGCTTCCATCGCATCGGCTTGAAGGCGTCTTCGCCGCAACGAACGCCGAAGGTCCGCATGCAGTTCGGCGCGAATCGCAAAATGGCGGAGGTTGGCGGGTTCAGCAAGCCAATCTTGAAATCCGTCGATCTCGTCGGCAGTGACCGCTCCCTCGAGAACTCGGTCGATGAATTCATCGTCTACCTTCATCCGATGTTCTCCATCGACAGTCGTCTCTCGATACACGTGGCGAGAGCTGTTCGCACGCGGGTCAACAACACGCGGATCGAGCCGCTCGTCGTGCCGGTTTCCTTGGCCATTTCGGTGGCGGAAAGCTCTTCGACGTATCGCAGATCGATCAGACGACGCGACTTTGATGGCAGGCCATCCAAACAGGCTTCGAGAGCTTCACGGCGCTGGCTCCGCCCCACGCATTGTTTCTCGATCGTGTCCGCCAGTCGATCGAGAAGCTCATCGGAAAAGACGAGTGGCCGGCAGTTCTGGGTTCGATAGAAGTCGATCACACGAGATTTGGCGACCCAAAGTGCCCAGCCGACGAATGGGCGAGTCCGGTCATACTCATCAAATCGACGCGCCAGTTCCTGTGCGATCCGCTGAACGACATCCTCCGCATCGTGGTATGCGGAGATGGAGGCGAAAACGTACGCCGAAATCGACGGCTCCGCTTCGAGCCAATAGTGGGTAAACTCTTCTCGGTTTCGATCGTCGCTCATCGAGGCGCGCCGGTGCGAGGTAGGAACGGATGCTCTGTATGCCGAACGCCACTCGAAGTTGTTAACAATAATCCACGAGAAAGGTCTTTTGGCTTGTCAGGTTGCGGCCACATTCGCAGGTGGACGCCTCCATTTGTTACGCTTGGACCATGAGCGACCTCAACGAATATGCCGATGCCTTCCTTCGCCTCTTTCGGACCCTGGGGCTCGATCCGCACCCGGGGCTGTCTCTCAGTGATCTGTCGTTGGAGGAAGCCTATGAGGTCCAGCGGCGAGTGATCCAATCCCGTGTAGATGCCGGCGAAGCGGTGGCGGGCTACAAAGTCGGATGCACCAGTCGCGCGATACGTCGCCAATTCGGGTTGTCCGAACCGATTTGTGGAAACGTGATGTTTCCACATGTCATTGAATCTTCGGCGGTGCTGAACTGGAACGACTATCACTGTCCCGCCGTCGAACCGGAATTCGTGATCCAAATCGGACGCGATCTGGCCGACGAGGTCGGTCCTCAGGAGTCACTCGTCGATGCGGTCGAGTTCATCTCGCCGGGAATTGAAGTCCACCATTTTGATTGGTGGTTCGGCGAACCGACCATGCAAGAATTGGTTTGTTCGAATGGAATTCACGCGTCGGTTGTGATCGGCGCGTCGAAGGTCGCGCCAGACAGCTTTGATTGGGAACTTGAAGGCGTCGGGATTTTCAAGAACGGCAAGCTCGCCGATTCTGGCATCGGCGCGGAAATCATGGGTGGCCCCATGCACGCCCTGCGATGGCTGGTGAATCACTTGGTCCGACGAGGCGAAACCTTGAAGGCGGGGCAGATCGTGATCCCCGGTTCGGCGGTTTCTCTCATTCGTGTCGAGGAGAACGATGTTCTGACGGCAAGATTCACGCACCTGGGAAGCGCGAGGGCCGAGTTCAAGGCGTGAAGATCGACGAACGATCGAGTACGACGCGATGGTGACACGTCAAGGACGGGGAATTGCAGACGTGCGGCTTGTGCATCCGAATCGAAATGCTCAGGCGGGATAGAGAAAAAGCCACTTGCCCGGATGGGAAGTGGCTTTTGATGGAGGCGGAGGGAATCGAACCCTCGTCCCGCGATGTGTCCACGCTGATGTCTACGTGTGTAGTCGGACGTTAATGGGCCGAAGCCCGTTTTCGCTTACCGCGGCGCTGCCCGACAGGCTCCGCCGCTCGCTAGCTCGAATCGAATTTAACCCGCCGCGTCTCGAGCAGGACGGCGGGCGATCCAGAATTGCAGCTGACAGTCGGGTGACTCTGGCAGCCTCCCTCAGTCAGGGCTACCTGTAATTAAGCAGCCAGTGCGAGATTTTCATCTGCAATTAAGGTGTGATCAGCTTTTTACGTGGCCAACTGATCAACCACGACACGCAACCAAACGCTTTCGATCATCCGGTCGAATCCAAGTCGCCCCCGGGCTACTTGGCACCTCGAAGACTCAATCAAAGCCACCGAGGTTCACTCAATATTAACGCTTCGACTGCAAGAGGCAACTTCTTGATCCTTTCTTCTGCACTTATTCAGCGAGATGTCGTTTGAGTTCGCTGGCAAACCGCCAGAGGTCCCCGGTGTCGAAAAGGCAAACCCAGCCATACTCGACCAGCACGTTGGCGAACTCCCCGTCACGAAACGTCACCGTGACGTCGACTTTGGCGAGTTCGATGACAAAATCACCCTTTGGATGCCCACGCGTGAATTTGATGCTCTCGCCTTTTTCCTGCTCGATCGAGAAACCGATTTCACCGAGACAACGCGCGATCCT
>JBCBLJ010000442.1:0-6916 GCA_038520195.1 Planctomycetota bacterium | reverse complement strand
ATGAAATGCGACGCATCATCCTCGAAGAAGAGCCCCGCCGACCGAGTGTGCTTGTTAGTACGCTCAAAGCGGAGCAACTGTCCACGGTATGCGATCGTCGAAAGATCGATGCTGGGCGCCTTAGCCCCTCGTTGCAAGGCGAACTGGATTGGATCGTGATGAAAGCTTTGGAAAAAGACCCTGATCGGCGGTATGGGACCCCCGACGAACTTGCCGCCGACATTGAGCGTTTCCTCGAAGGGGAAGCGGTCGCCGCGTGCCCCCCATCACCCGTGTATCGATTGCGTAAGTTTGCCCGCCGCAATCGAACGGGACTCGCGATCTCGGGGTTAATGATGGCGGTACTCTTGCTGGGCGTCGGCGGTATCGCGTACCACCTTTTTCAAGTCTCAAAGGCCAGGTCCAACGCGGACGTCGCGGCGCTGGAGTCCTTTGTCGAGGATTTGCTCGGGATCGACGATTCGAGAACTGCCGATGGCTATAGTCCCGACCCGAACGTCACGCTTCTGATTCTACTAAAGAATGCCGAGGCGCGCGTCGACGACCGCTTGATGAATCGGCCGGACATCAAAGCAAAAATGAAGGGGATTCTTGCGCGATCGTTCAACAGTCTCGGTCAGTACGACGATGCGATCCGCTTGTATCGCAATTACAGAGACTTTCTCAGCGCGAGCAACGGCTTGGGTCATCCCGAAACCATCGGCGTGATGGAGCGCATGGTCCGGCTCCACATTGCCAACACACAACTGTCCCAAGCCGAGGAACTTGCCGAAGACGCGCTTCGGTACAGCCGAACCTACCTCGGCGACGAACACGAGTTGACACTCCAGCTTTTGCACGACCGAGCGACGCTCTACTTTGAGCAGGGCATGGGCGATGAGGCCGTCAAAGTGTACCGAGAGGTCTTGGAAGTTCGCCGCCGGCTGATCGGAGACTCGCACGGTGAGACGCTCGATACGATGAGCCAGTTGGCGCTGGTCCTCGATTCCCTCGAGCGATACGACGAAGCGAGGGAGCTATACGTCTCCGTCGTAGAAAGTTGTCGCGCCGCGTTGTCCGTAAACGACGCGCGCCTGGCGTCTGCGCTACAACAACTCGGACGATGCTACCTCTTGCTCGGCCGCCGCAACGAATGGGTTCCGGGCTTCGATGAAGCGAGCGCCCTGCTCGTTGAGAGCCTCGCGATTTACGACCGCAATCGAGGCCCCGATCATACCGACACGCTCGAAAGTCAATTCTTATTGGCCCAGGTCTACGCCGAACAAAGACAGTTGGGAAAGACCCAACCCTTACTGGAAGACCTCGTGAATCGCCTTGATCGTCTGCGTGGACCCAGTCATCGCACCACGCTGGAGGCGACGAACCTACTTGGTTGGACCTATCTGCATCGTTCCGAATTGACAGAGGCCGAGTATGTGCTCACAGGTGCTTTTGAACAGCTCCGACAAAACTATCCGGACGATCCACTGAGAATCCAAGTCATGGGTAACCTCGCGATCGCGAGATTTCAAATGGGAAAACTTGCGGGGTCGGTCGCGATTGATGAACAGATTCTGATGCTCGCGCCTCAGGTGCTCGGCCCAGACCACATGGAGACCGCTGCCGCGAGAGCCCGGCTCGGTTTCGCCTATCTGGATCTGGGGCGAATCGCGGATGCGAAGCGGAATTTAGAGAAGGCGTATCAAAGCTGTCGGCAATTGCCGGGCTCCGCCAGCCTGCTCGAGGCGATCGAACGCTGTGAGACGCAGTTCAACGGGCTGGAGTAGGCTCTGGGGCAACTCAACAGAACTATCTCTCATCTGCTTCGAGCGGCCGCTTCCCTTCGAATGGCCCCCATTGAAGCCTCTCGGCGTGGCCTTTGTCGCTGCGATAGACGCTCGCCTGATAGTTTGGATTCGGCTTCGGAAGTCGAGCCCCGACGCGCCGCAAGTATTCCATCATCTCGCCGTGAAGTCGCTGGTGATCCTCGGAATGTGTTGAAGCGATGTTGTTGACTTCACCAATGTCTTCGGCCACATCGAACAGCATCGCAACGTCCGGTCGCTCGTAAAAATGTAGCAGTTTCTGAGAACCAGAAACGACAGCGGAATGCGGCATCCCGGACCGGTAGTGCGGGTAATGGAAATACAAGTTTCGGCGGAGGAATGCAGCGTCGGGTTTCTGACCGGCCATGAAAGACGCCAAACTCACGCCGTCGAGATCCTTCAATCGACCCGGGTCACCTCCCGCCCACTCCACAAACGTCGGAAGGAAATCGTAGTTCACCACGTTCCCGTCAAAGACAGAGCCAGGCGCGATTCCCGGACCTTTGACGATCATCGGAACCCGAATGCCGCCCTGCCACACCCACCATTTCGCCCCGTGCAACGGCTGCGTGAGTTCTGGATTCAGTCGCAGTTCTTTGTGCCGGTAGCCATTGTCGGAAACCACCACGACGTAGGTCTTGTCCTCGATTCCCAGTTCCTCGATCCGATCCAACACCGCACCGATCCGTCCATCGAGGTCTTCGCCCATGCCGAACCAGATCGCCGGATCTTCCTTTCGCCGAACTGTGTCCGCGGTCCTTCCGATCGACTTGTAATAGGCCTGCACGGCGGGATGGCCCACGTACTTTTCGCGGGTCTCGGGAAGGCATTCGCGACCGGCATGCATCGCGTAGTGCGATATCTGGAGGTAAAACGGCTTGCCCGCTTTCACTTGCGTTTCCATGAAGCCGATCGCCTTTTTCGTGACGCTGAACATCAGCTTGGGGTCAGTCAGGTCGGCTGGTAAACGCTGATTCGAGGTCTTGGGTAGTGTGTTGCCTGGGTTATTGCTTGTGTCGCCATCGTGCAGCACGTAACCCTCATCAGCCGGATCACCGCGCATGTGCCACTTTCCGACGTGGGCACTGACATAACCAAGCGGCTTTAGCGCCTCGGGAATCGTGACCGTATCCGCATCGATGGTCATGTCCGAGATGCAAGGGATCACCGGAAAGGAGGGATAGCCTTTCTCGTCGTAGTAGTCCTGCCCGCGATCATTCATAAAAACCGTGAAGCCGTTGCGCGGCGAAGACTGCCCCGTTTGAACGCAGACGCGCGAAGGCGAGCATTGTGGCGAAGCGTACGCGTGAGTGAATTTCATGCCGACACGAGCGAGGCGTTCGATGTTCGGCATGCGAAGAATGGGCATCTTTGAGTTCGCCATCGCATCGTTCATCGGAACGGGCGTCCCATTCCAAGCCCAGTCATCGATGAACAGCAACACGATGTTGGGCTTGGTCGAGGAATCCACCTCAGCCTGGCCGGTCGCAACCCAGGCCGCCATGAGCATCAGAACCATTGCCGTGCATTTCATGCGTCGCATGTCAATGTTGCCGGACAGAGACAAACCACAACGCTCGCTACGCAAGTTAATAGTATTCTTCCCATCCTCGGCGCGGTGTGTTCCCGACCAAAAGATCGTTCGCGCGCGAGTTGTTGGTAATCTGCTTGGATGCCAAATCGAACTCAAGGTCTTCGCCCAAACGCTGCGCGATACAACCGAGCATGAAGACTTGAGTCAGCGGACCGGAGACGGCGAACGACGAGTTGCACACAGGATCGACGCCGGCAGCTGCTTTCAGAAAGTTGTCCATATGGTTGGTCGATGTCCGACTCACGGCGGGTGCCGGCAACGAATCCTGAACCTCCTCTCGCTTTGGCCCACCCACTACCTTGAGCGAGGCCATATGGGTGCCTCCGACAAACGTCATCTCGTCGCTGTAAATCGCTTTGCCACAACTCGGGATCTTCACATCACCTTCAACGGGCGGACGATTCTTCACACCGTCGAACCAGTTGATGGTCATTTCCGGCATACCCGGCCCGCGCTCGGGAAAATCAAAAGCGATGGTAGTGGCGTGGGGATAGATAAACGAATTCGGCTTCTCGATTTTCTCAGCGCGTATCTTGTTCGGGAGCCCCAGTTTCAAGAACCGATGAACGGAGTCAAGCGTGTGCGGTCCCCAATCGCCAAACGCTCCGTTGCCGTAGTCGTACCAGCCACGCCAGTTTCCAGGATCGTATTTGCTACTGTAGGGATGCTTCGGCGCGGTGGCCGCCCAAACATCCCAGTTCATTCCCACTGGCATCTCTTCGGCATCCGGAAACGCTTGGACGTCTCCCCAAGGATGCCAGCGTCGCCCGCGGTTCATGCACGCATCGACGCGTCGGACGTTTCGAATCACTCCCGCATCGACCCATGATTCGAACTGCAAACGCTGCCCGCTGGAGTGACCCTGATTGCCCATCTGACACTTGACGCCGTACTTTTTTTCCGCTGCGATCAATCGTTCGCATTCATCGAAGGTATGTGCAAGCGGTTTCTCGACATAGACATGGATGCCCTTGGACATCGCCAAGATCGCGATCGGGAAATGCGCGTGATCGGGGACACCAATGGTGCAAACATCAATGTCGTCGCCCAACCGATCGAACATCTTCCGAAAGTCATCAAAGACTTGGGCGTCATCGCACTGGCCTTTTACCTTGGCTTGGAAGGCCTCCGCCCGAGATGGCACGACGTCACAGAGAGCCACGCAGCGCGTGAGTGGATGTTTTACGGCATCGGAGCCGATCTTGCCGCCGCGACCTCCGCATCCGATCACCGCGAGATTCAATTGGTCATTCTTCGCAACCATGCCCGCCGCATGATTCAATGGCAAGGTGGCCACCGTTGCCACCGCAGCGGAATGAGACAGCAAGCGGCGTCGATTTAGTTTCGTCATGAGTTCATGTGAGAAAGGTCCGGTCGTGCGTTTCCGCCTTATTCTAGTTTCGATCATCCCGGTAGGCGCCATCGGTTCGCTCGACAAGTTCCGCGACCACCGAGATATCGGTCGAGTCGGAATCCGAGAAGTCAAACTCCATCGGCTGGCCTCTCCAACAAACGATGTCGACATAAACCACGTCGCCCTCTCGACCGGCTTCCCAGCGAATCGGCTGTCCAAAGAAGGCTCCGGCCTTGAGCGTCAGTTCGACGGCTCGTTCTCCAGCGGACAACCGAAATTGACCGAGGCCTGTCTGATCGATCCGCACTTTGTTTCCCCGGAGTTGGTAGCGGATTCGAACGTCACGGAGCAGGAAACGGTTGTCTGGTGGTCGATCGAGTCGTGTGTGCGTGTACCCGAGGTTTTTCATGGGCTCGAACGTTGACTCGATCCGACTCGCTTGCTGTGTTGAGCGAATCCCCATTGATGCAAAGTCGTTGCCATCGGACAGGCAGCGACAAGCGAATACGATTGCGGGATCCTCGGGAGTGGACCAATATCCGATCAATGGCTTTCGTTGAACAAAAAGTGAAGAGTAATTGATGCTTCCCAGACACGCATCGTCGCCTTTCCAGGTCGTTGCGATTCGCGATCGACTGGGGTCGTTTGAACGCACGAACTCTCGTCGAAGGGTCTGGTTGAATGCTGTCGACTCACTTCGGATAAGCCCCTCCGCCGAAATTGGATCCACGATCAGATAGCGACTGGGCAACTGGAAAATGCTCTCCATCGCCGGATGCGTGGCGACCTTCCATGACGTTCGACGGTTCAAGAATTGAACGGAGCTGGGTTTCAATCTCTGACTGCCGGCACGACTGTGTGGCCCCGCCCATTGTTGGGTCGACGGATGGTAACTCCCGACGATGACCTGCCATGTTCGCTCCCACAGATCTTTGGCGGCAGCTCTTGTTTCGGGGTCTTTGACGAGCTGCAGTGTTCGCTCGCACTCTCCGATCACCACTTGAGAATAGGGCGGGCTGTTGTATTCCGCGAAGCCACCATTTGCTTTGGCATCGGCGACAACCGACTTCAATCGTTCGCGGCCGTACTCGAGCAATGTCGGTTCGCCGAGCAATTCTCCCGCAGCCGCGCAAACACATCCGCCCAGGACCGCAATGTTGGTATAGCCTGGTCCGACATCACGACGTCGAATGTGAACAGCCGCCAGTCGCAACGCATTTTCAAGTTGGACGGTCAAACTGCTCGGCAATTGGTGTGAGTGATCAACGAGGGCTTGGGCGATCAACGCGCCCATGAAATCGGCCCAGTTTGGATCGACCACAGGCATCGACTCTAGCGGCTCCTCCAAATGCCACGGCCAAACGCCATAGGCCTTGCTGTCTGGGTCCTGATCTTGCGCCGCAACGATACCTTCGAGGATTTGATTGGCCCGTTCCGAGTCACCCTCACTCTCTCGCTGTAACAGCCCGATCGCGTAGATACCCGATTCGCGAAAGGGATGGACCGAGCTTCCGATCGGAAGATTACTGTGGTACGTCGGCCCCTGAAACGTCAGTCGCAGCAAGCCCACACTTTCGTCAAAGCGATGGTCGTAGAAGTCGTAGAACGCGACTTTAGAAGGCGTCATTTGATTGGACGCTTCGGCGAGTCGTTCCGAGCTCCGGCAGGCCGGCAGCAAGACGACGCCAAAGATGACCGAGAGAACCGCACAGGAACTTGGCTCCCGCGACGGCCGGAGCACTCTCGAAGAGGGTCGAATCACCAATAGGTTTCTCGCGAAGGGGTGGAATCTGTCTTCGATCAAAACTGCGCCGTACCGAATGGCTTGCTTTATACTCCGTGATCCGAGCACTCGAGTCCACTCGCTGCGATGAGTGGAACTCTCTCACGGGCCTTCCGTCATGCCACACAGGCTCCAGCGTTTTGCGCGTTTGTTGACTTGTCGTCCTTTGCTGCGTGTACGCGCAGAAGTCGGCGTTCGGCCAAACACCCAGACGGGAGGAACCGAGGTCGCGATCCCTCCACATTCCGTGGGTCAGCCGACGTCGCGAGACGGAGAATGTTGCCAGTCGCTTCCGAAGGCGGGGGATGCCCAGACAGTAGCGATCACTAAGAAACCTAGTGGCCACCCTCGCCGAGAAGGAGTGTCCGCGCGGTCTGTTT
>JBCBLJ010000780.1:0-3953 GCA_038520195.1 Planctomycetota bacterium | reverse complement strand
TAAATCTCGACAACCGATCGATTTAACGCGATACGACATCGAAATCATTGCGGAGATCAACCACGCACCACGCTTTGACTTGCAGGATTTAGTTCAATTGGCACGTTGTCTGCATCGCGACGGCGCTGATCGTATCGACATCGGTTGTGACCCCGCGCGGCGATTCGATTCGATCGCTGAGGTGGTGCAAGAAGTCGTTGCATTGGGGGTGAAGGTCTCCGTCGACACATTCGATCCCTGGGAAGCGGAAACCGCCGCCGCTGCGGGCGCAACGTTGGTTCTCAGTGTTCATTCACAGAACCGCCAGCACGCGGTTGATTGGGGTGTTGAAGTGGTTGCGATTCCCGATACGCCGACGGACCTGCGAAGCCTGGACGAGACGATCGAGTTCTTATCGCGTCACGGGGTCCCTTTCCGGATCGATCCAATTTTGGAACCGATCGGTGCTGGGCTTGCCGCTAGCTTCGTTCGGTACTCGGCGGTACGTGAGCGCTACCCCGAAAGCGAGATGATGATGGGCATCGGCAACTTGACGGAGCTGACCGATGTGGACTCGGCGGGCGTGAACATGTTGCTAATGGGCATCTGCCAGGAACTGGGGATAAGGAGTGTGCTCACGACCGAAGTCATCAATTGGGCGCGGTCTTCGGTCCGCGAGTGCGATCGGGCTCGGCGGTTGGCCTATGCCGCGGTGTCGCGTTCGGTGCCTCCAAAGAATATGTCGGGCGATCTGGTAATGCTGCGTGACCGAAAACTCAAGCGTCACGCCGCAGCGACTCTGGAAGCATTGGCGAGTTCGATCAAGGACAACAACTACCGCTTATTCGCTCAGGACGAGGAGATTCATCTGCTTTCGCGGGCGCTCCATCTGGCATCTCGCGATCCGTTTGAGCTTTTCGATCGCTTGCTTCGGGAGCCGATCGCTGACAACGTCGACCGGGGACACGCGTTCTATCTTGGCTACGAGATGGCGAAGGCCTCGATCGCGTTGGCGTTGGGCAAGCAATACGAACAGGATCAGGCGTTGGACTGGGGGATGCTGACTCAAACAGAAGATCTACATCGCATCGCTCGTACGAGTCGTCATCGCGATCAAGGTGTCGAATAAGAACTAACCTCGGTGCCGCGGAATCCTGCAGCGCGTGTGAGCGGTAACGGCCTCGATTTGGGACGCAAAACAGCGTCGCAAAACGACTCGTTGCGGTCGTCTTTTTTGGCACCCCGTGTAGACTATCGCCGAAACACCTCGAACGGCCTCGGGTGCGAACCTCCCCATTCTCCCCATCGCGGATAGCGCCTCCCAGCGACGTATCCGCGCGCCCTCCTTGGGCGCACTTCCGATTGACCGATGGAATCTACGACTCGATACGAACCCAACCCAACGATCACACACCACGGTGAAGTCACACCCATGGGCGATGCGGCGTTGATCGCCTGGTACGACCGCATCATCCAACAGCAAAAAGTGAGTTGGACGGGGCACCACCACATGCGACGTCTGCTCGGGCGCGGCGGACAGGGCGAGGTGTATCTGACCGAATACCGGGGCACCGACGGCTTTACCGTTCCGGTGGCGATGAAGATTTTTTCGCCCGAGCACTATCCGACGGCGCGGGCTTACGAAGAAGCGATGCGAAGGGTCGCGATGATCGCCGCCAAAGTCGCGCTGATCCAGCACGACAACCTTCTTTCAGTTCAAAACTTCTTCGAGAAGCACCGCATCCGCATCATGATGATGGAATGGGTCGATGGCTACGACCTCCGTCAACTCATCACACCGACCTGTCTGCAACTCTTGGAGCGGAACCTCGATCAGCGGCGGATGAACTACATCCACGAGGTGATTATCACGCGTGGACCGGAACACTCGCGATTTAAAGCTGGGATCGCGGTGGCCATCGTACGTGGCTGTTTGGCGGCTCTGGCCGCGCTGCACCGGGAAGGGATCGTGCACGGTGATGTGAAACCCGCCAACATCATGCTCAAACGAAGCGGCCATGCCAAGCTAATCGACTTGGGGTCCGCGATCGAGTATCGCAATCCGCCCCGCGAAAGAGAGTGTACGCCGCTCTACGCCGCGCCGGAGGTGCTGGAGAATAAACACGCGACGCCCCGGAGCGATCTCGCCAGCATGGGGTATGTTTTGATCGAGTTGCTTAGCGGGCGCAACATCTTCGCCGGGTGTGATCGACTACCCGATCTGCTGCAGGCGAAACGTGATCTACCAAACCGTCTTTCCGAGTTCCTGCCCGAGGACATCAGCCGCAACGAGTTGTTGATGAACTTTTTGCAAGGCCTGATCGCACCGGAGGCCGATTTGCGGTTCCCCAATGCCGAGGCTGCCGATTACGTTGACACCGGCGCTGCCGCCTTTCATCGACAATTGATTATCGGCGACATGGCGACCGAGTACGACAACGACATCCGGCTCTGGCTCGAAGAACTCCGACGGCTTGAAATCGAAACGTGAATCAGGAACACCTCGACGTCGCAATCGAAGCGGCACGCGCCGGAGCGGCGGAACTTCTTTCTCGTTGGAAAGATCGCGTGGTCAGTGAGAAGGCCCCCAAGGATCTCGTGACCGATGCGGATTTGGCTTCACAAAAAGCGATCCGCGACATTCTGATGGAATCCTTCTCCGGCCACGCATTCGTCGGCGAGGAGGAAGGTGAAAACGATCCGCCCACCGCCGTCCGCGAAGGTCGATCGGATGCTCCGCCGTGTTGGGTGGTGGACCCTCTCGACGGGACGGTCAACTACGTGCATCGTTTGCAGTCCTTCGCCGTTTCGATCGGGCTTTATCATCAGGGAAAGATGCGTTTGGGCGTGATTCTTGATCCGGTGACGAATGAACTCTTCAGCGCAATCGACGGCGGAGGCGCTCAGTTGAATGGCGCGCCGATTCACGCCAGCGATTGCGAGGATCTTTCGCAAGCGCTGATCGCCTGCAGTTTTCCCGCCGGCGTCCGTGGCGACTCACCGGAAGTCGTTCGCTTCGTGAAGATCTTGGAGCGCTGTCGATCGCTGCGAAGGTTGGGCTCTTGCGCCCTCAACATGTGCTACGTCGCCGCCGGAAGACTCGACGGCTATTGGGCGACCAACGTGGCCGCGTGGGATTCCGCCGCCGGGACGGTCATCGCTCGCGAAGCTGGCGCGCGATTGACGGCCTACGACGGGGGTGAGATGGATGATTGGCTTCCCCGGTTCTGTGTCAGTGCGACTAGGCCGTTGCACGAAAGCATGATCCTGCAACTCTCGAGTGACTGAATCATGGAGTTCGATGTCGACAAGTTGTCCATTCAAGAAACGTATCTTCGAATGGTGCAGTTGATATCCCCGCGTCCCATCGCATGGGTCTCAACCCTTTCGATCGATGGCATCCCAAATCTCGCCCCGTACTCTTTCTTCGCGGGCGTTGGTGCGAACCCTCCGACGGTGTGCTTTGCGCCCGCCAATGACAAACACGGCAACGCCAAAGACACGCTGGAAAACATCCGGCGTACCGGTGAATTCGTGATCAACACCGTCACCGAGCCGGTCGCACAGGCAATGCACCGCTCCGCCGATGAACTCGCCGCCGAAGTCAATGAGTTTGAAGTCGCCGGTCTCGAAACCGCGGACTGTGTCAAAGTGAAACCACCCCGCGTCAAAGCCGCGGTCGCTTCGATGGAGTGTCGCTTGCACTCCGCCATCGGCCTTGGAACCGGACCCGGGGGCGCAAATCTCGTGATCGGCACCGTCGTCTACTTTCACGTCGACCAGGACTCGGTCGATCAAAAAGTGATTCCCACCATCGGCCGCGTCGCGCGCCGCGAATACACCCAGATCAAAGACACGTTCCGGCTGGAGTGAAGTGGAAAGTGGAAAGTGGAAAGTGGAAAGTGGAAAGTGGAAAGTGGAAAGTGGAAAGTGGAAAGTGGAAAGTGGAAAGTGGAAAGTGGAAAGTGGAAAGT
>JBCBLJ010000641.1:0-4992 GCA_038520195.1 Planctomycetota bacterium | reverse complement strand
GCTTTCCAGCGGCTCGATCAGACCAAGACGGACCGATTCAGAGAGGTCAGCGAAGGAACCCGCAGAATGCTCCAGTCCTGGGATGGACTCGGCATATTCTGCGTGCGTTTCGATCCGCTCTAGCGCGTCCGAAAGTGAGTCCAACCCATCGATCAGGCTGAGTTGCTCGATAGGCGCGAAGAGTAGGTTGCGTTTTTCGAGTGATTCGAGCCGTCGCGTTCGTGATCGACGGTGTTGTTTTCGGGACTGCATGGCAACTTTCCACGGCGATGAATGAGGGGTTCACCGTGGGAATTGCGACGTCAGAGTGATTTGGACATCGCTCACAAAGACTTTCAGGACTTTTTTCCGGAAGTGTGTCCTTCAGCGTTCATCGGATTCGTCAGTCCCGTGAACGCCGAGAAAGGCTCGGGCGAAAACCTACTCAGGAAGACGAGACAAAAACGATGAAGTACGCACTGGTCATCTACGAAAACGAGGCCGATTTCATCAAGCGTGAAGGCCCCGATGCGGAGGCGTACTGGGCCGGTTGGTCCGAATACTCCCAATCCGTCCAGCAAGCTGGCATCATGGACGGCGGCGCCGGACTGCAGCCACCCGCGGAAACGACGACGTTACGTCATCGCGATGGCAAAGCAAGCACTCAAGACGGACCCTTCACTCAAGGTAAAGATCATCTTGGCGGTTTTTACCTGATCGATGTCCCCGATCTTGAGGCTGCGATCGAATGGGCATCGCGCGTCCCGATTTCGGAACTCGGTCGTGTGGAGATTCGTCCGCTGCTCAACATGCCGGCCGAAGTCTGATCGATCGCTTGACAGTGGGACATCGAATCAGAAACACTGCGACCGGCAGTGTTTCGATTCATGCGCGTGCCCCGGCGGCCCATCGAAACGGTGGGCCGCGGGCGATTGGGAACAGATAAGATGACGCCAACCGAGATTAAGCCAGGCATCTCCTACGCAGACTTTGAAAAGCTTGATATCCGTGTCGGCACAATCACGGCCGTCGAAGAGGTCGCAAGTTCAGACAAACTACTGAAGCTGATCGTCGACTTCGGAGATCACGTCCGCCAGATTCTGTCGGGCATGAAGCAGGAGCGAGAAAATCCGCAGGACATCGTCGGGAAACAGTCGCTGTTTGTCGTGAACATGCCTGCCCGAAAAATGGCAGGCGAGATGTCAGAAGGGATGCTATTTGACATCGGGTATGCCGACGGAGTGCCACCAGCCTTGGCGATGCCTGAGCGTCCCGTGCCGAACGGAACGCGGGCGGGATAGTGCCGCAAAAACCACGTGATGTAGCTTGCGGGTGTGATCTCCCTGCGGGCGCTTTGAACAGAACCTAGCGTACTTCTTCACGCACGATTCGCATCAAACGAATGCCGATCGGCTGGTTGGTGATCGGTGGGCTCACCATCGAGCGATCCGATGAGCGGACCTTGTGGGCCGGCGAGTCGAAGGAGCCGCCGAGCATCAAGAATCTTGTTCGATCGGTGATGGTCTTGCCCGAAGCATCTTCGTGTTCCGGACCGCCACCGAATGCGAGGCCGGGACGCGAAGCGCGCTGAAGAAAACGGCCGGGGTCTTGAGATGCACGTTCGGAGTTCATGGACGGGTAGTTGGCACTTGTATCCGAGACGACCGTCAAACTCCACTCCGAAGCATTCCCGAGCATGTCAAAGAGTCCGAACCCATTCGGCTTGCGAACCGACATCGGGTTGCGACTCGCCCCGGAGCGTGAGCCCATCCAACGCACATACGGTGTGCTCAACTCGATGCCGTATCCGTAGTGTCGCGGCGTCGAGGAACCGGCGCGGCAAGCGTATTCCCAGAGGTCCGCGGTCGGCAGTTGGTATCCTTGTCGTGAGAGATGGTCTTTCGCGATCGACATGCCCGCAGCGTAGTGACCGCTCGCGTTCGGGACGAAACACCAATCGGCTTCGGGAATGTCCTCCTGTTCGCTCAACCAATTGCAGAAGGCCGCGGCCTGATAGAAGCCGATCCGGATGGCAGTGGTCGATCCGGATCCGCTTCGGGCGTCCATCAATGGTCGACCACGCGATTGTAAAAACTGATTGAACTGTTCCACGGTGACTTCATGACGGCTGACATACAGGTGATCAGGTACCGAGATTCGATGCGTTTGCTCGTTGGCGAGTTGACTCGCGTCCCAGGGCGAAGCACCGACGGTGGCGTTCAGCGCCGCCGGAAGACGCACCATCGCCTGGCCCGCCACCGTCCGATAGGCCACCGAGTTTTCGTCGAGCGAGACTTCACCGACGGAATCCGCGTAACCTTGATGACAAAGGAAAAATGTCGCCGACGAACGAAGCTCCATGTTGTCTGATATGCGACTCCACCGTCGGGCCAGATCGCGAACCGCGAGTGGTACCTGGCTCGACGCGGGAAGGCTTCCGAGCGTTTGCAACAACGCCGCCGCGATACCGGACTCAATCGTCGCTTCTTGGGCACTCTCGGTTTTGCCAACCAGTACGTCGGCAAGAGGTTCTGCGGGCCCTTCACTGACCGCGTAGCAATGGATCACGTAACTTCGCAGGGTTGGGTCCGAAGACGACCTCAAGAGTTCCAAACAGGTTTCGCCGCACCCGCGTTGGAGCATCAACGCGGCGACGTTAGCGATCCGCCGTGCCAACAACACACGACGTTTGGCCAAGAGGTTTTCGCCACCGTCGGGCTGGGCTCGAGTGGGCGCTAGCGATTGCAACTCCATATCGAGGGCAACGTTCAGATACGCGTCGAGCAATTCTTCAAGTCGCTCGTTCAATCGTGAATTGACGGAGTCGCTCGCAGCGCGGATGGCGGGCGCGACCGCCGAGAGCTGGGACAGCCCAGCATTTTCGAGGATCTCGACCATCGCAACGTCATCATCGGTGGCGAACTTTGCAAGCAGAAACGTCGCCGTTCGGAGTTGTTCGGATCCATTGTCGGAAACAACCCGCTTCAGCTCCGGTATGAGTGAGGTTCGGATCGGCCAAAGACCATCCGCCATCCAGCCGATCTCCGTCGGGTCGCTCGCCACCAGCAACTCACAGATGGAGTTCGCCGATTGCCGCCAGAACGCATGCTCTGGGTCTAGTGCCGCGACGGCGATCGCTGCGCGCAATCGTTGACCAGTGATGTACGATTCTTCGCTCGCGACCGATGCGAATCGATCCACGGTGGCTTCCAGGTCATCGCCATCAAGATCCGATCTCATTTGAGCAAGGATTTGACGCAAGAGTTCGGGCTCGCAACGAAGCAATCGATCACTCAGGTAATTCGCTTGTTCTGGTTCGGTCGCCAGCAGGGCGAGCGAGAAACGGTCCTGTTTCGGGAAGTTCCCGCTCTCAACGGCGCCGCGAATCGCATCGCGCAGGGGACGCTCGGTGAACAACCAGTTATCACGTGTCTCATCGATGACGTCTGACAATTGGTTGACGTCGCAGTCGCCCAATCGTTTTACCAGAGCATTTCCACTGTTACGTAGCAGTGCGTATTGAAACAGGACCGCCGCGGCGATTGCGACGACGGCAACAACCATCGAACGCGAGAGGCCTCGCCTCGCTGAGGCCCGCAAAAAACGCCGTTCGCGTTCGTCGGTTGGACTCGCGAGGAATCCAAATCGCAAGCAATCAATTGGACCGGCGAGTTGCGTGGAAGACGCTTCGACGGACCATCGCTGAGCCGCGGCACGAAGGTCCAGTGCCGCACGACCGCGGGCCGTAGTGCGTTCGAGTTCCTCCAACCAGGAACGAAGTTCAGGAACCAAGAAGTCGTGCGCTAAGTTGTAGTCGATCGATGTAGCGCGCGTCGTCGCTTCATCCGCACGATCGACGGGTGTCATGAGATGAGACCGACGATTCAGCAGGTCGAGCAAGTCCTCAAATTCCGCGTTGTCCAAACCACTGATGTCGTGCAGCTCTTCGGTCGAGCGAGCGGGGCCACGGATCAGTCCGGTCACCGGTGTCAACGCTCGGAGAACGCGGCGAGCCGGTTCCGAGAGTCGACGTCCTTCGGCGGAGGACTCAGCGCCCAGGATCGAATCCAGGTAGCAGGCGCTCAGTGATCCACGTTTCGCAACGTCAGCCAGTCTTGCTGCCGTCCAAGGTTCTTCGCCCAGCACGCTCACCAGCAGCGCCAATCGCACGGGAATCACGCGGTTCTTCTCTTCCACCAGCTTGATCGCCGAGTCGACAAAATCATCATCGATCTCGCTGCCCGGCGGTGCGGACTCTGCCCAGGTCCGCAGAACGTGTTTGGCGTGAGTCGCCGAAAACCGTTCCAACCCCATCGCGTTGCGGTGGTCCCGAAGCGCCGAATCCAAGTCGCGCATCAACCGGCTCATCGCGGTCCAGAATTCGTCGCGAACCACCAACACGAATTGCAATCGAGCGCCATCCGCCTGTCGCAATGCAAACACCATCTGTTCGCGTTCGTCCACGTCCCAGGCGAGCACCTGCTCGAACTGGTCGATCGTGATCAGCGTCGGACGCGAAGACCGGTCGCGAAGCCGCCCAACGAACTCCGGCAAACTCGAGCCGGATTCGAGTTTGGTGGTTTCGGACAGTTCGCGCACGAGCATCGCCGTCGATTCAAACTCCGAAGCATCCAATGCGCAAACAAGTGACCGTCTTGAATCCAGGAACGGTAGCACTCCGGCGTGAAGCAACGAACTCTTCCCACTGCCGCTGGGCCCGTACAGAACCAATACCGCGCGCCGCGGCTCGTCGTTTTCGTCTTGCAATCGGCGGAGCCACCACGCCACGCTTTCGGGAACCCCTCGTGCGTTTCGATAGCCGGGCAACAGTGTCCAGAACGATTCTGAATCGTCGGACGTGTACGGTCGCAGACCCCGAGCTCGAATCCCTTTGACGGAGTCCAGGCTTTCCTGCCGCCCTCCTGATTCGAGAAACCAACGCAGGTCGTCGGACATCTCCTTCGCCGACGCGTAGCGATCCGGCATTGATGCCGCCGTCGCCTTGCGGCAGAT
>JBCBLJ010000254.1:0-9809 GCA_038520195.1 Planctomycetota bacterium | reverse complement strand
GAGCGCACCGGTCGAGTGGTCGCTGGTTTGGCAGCCGGCGCTGGTTGCGGTGTTCTACATCGCCGGGCAGGTGGGCACATTTTCGGCCATCCACCACGGGGACGTGTCGATCGCAGCCCCGCTTTTCGGAATCAAAGTTCTCTTGGTCGCCGTATTCTCGACGATCATTGGCGGGCAGAGCCTTGCGGTGTCGATCTGGATCGCAGCGTTCATGGCCACAGCGGGCATCGCACTCGTCCAGTGGTCCGGCAAGGGGGAGCGCAAGCGAATCCTTTACACGGTCGCCTCCGCGATGCTCGCCAGCACCTCGTTTTCGATCTTTGATGTTCTGGTGCAAAAATTCTGCGTGTCCGATTCGGCGCGCTGGTCCACCGGTAGATTCCTCCCGATCATGTTCGGCTGCGTTGCGTTCTACTCCGTAGTGTTCCTTCGTGGTTTTCAGTTTGAGAAGATTGCCGACCGCAAGGTGCGGACGCCGCTTTTGTTGGGTGGAATGTTGATCGCGCTACAGGCCATCTGCATCGTTTTTACGCTGTCCGCATTTGGCGACGCGCCGCGTGTGAACGTCGTCTATTCAATGCGCGGGATTTGGGGCGTTGTTTTCGCGTGGGTCGTCGCTTCGATTTGGGGCGGAAGTGAAGCCGAAGCCGGCCGCCAAACCATGATCACGCGGCTGATGGGCGCCGCACTGATCACCGTATCGGTCGTGATCGCGATCCTGGCTTGAGTGTGAAACGGCGCAAACGCCAGATCATTCGTCGGTGTCATGTTCTGACTTGCACCTCTGGCATCACGCGGAGACGTCCGCGTTTTTCGTTCGCTCGAGCACTTTCGATGCCGCCAGCGTAGCGAGTGCCTTGAGCGTGAGTTGAGGATTGATTTCGCACCCGGCGGGGAACAACGACGCGTCGGCGACCGTCAGGTTTTCGACGTTCTGCCCACAGTCGGTCTTCACCTGGAACGTCTCTCGGTCCACGACGTCACCGAGTGACACGCCGCCTTGACCGTGGGTCGTGACCAGGTTCACGAATGCGGGACCGCGCCGACGGACCTCGCAGAGCGCCCACTCCAAGTCGTCGAGGTTTCGGATGTTCAGCTGGCGGCCGTTTCGTAGAAGCATCGCCTTGGTCGGCAAATGCAGCGTGACCGGATCGTCCGGCGTTGCGGCGGCAAAGTAGATGCGGCCGATTCGGCGGATACCGCGAAGGAGCAACTCGAATTCGTCGCAGTCCAGTTGAATGTGCACATCGCCGCAGGCGTCGACGTAGTTGCAATCGCGGACTTGCGTCGGAACGACGATCCCCGCCATCGAAAGATGGTTGAACTTACGCATGGTGCATGCGAATTGTTGAAACCATCCCGTCAGTGCCAATGCCACCGTGCCTGGGAAGTGAAACCAGTTCTCCAGCGCTGGCTCCTCGACGATCTCGCCGTTGTGTTCGACCTGTCGCCGATCGACCAGAAAGCACTGTGTGACGCCAGGCTCCGGTCGGCTGGTTCCCGAGGGCCAGATCGGCTTTTCAAAGAGCGCGTAAACCGCCGTGCCGACGTTTGCCGAAAAACGCTTTCCAACATGCCGATTGCGGAAGCCACCTGAACGGAGGCCCTGCGCGACCAACTTGGTCGATTCCCCGATGCCCGCCGCGACGATGTACTCATTGGCGGTAACGGTGGCCCGCGTCCGGCTGCCATCCTCTTCGACGCGACACACGTCCAGCCCCACCACTTCCGGTGAACCCGAATCGTTTGTGCTCAATCGAAGTCCCGTCGCCTCAGTGCGATAAGAAACACGGGCTGGTTCGGGGTTGTGCATGGATTGGACGAGGTAACTGTTCGGCCCCGTTGGTTCGTACGGGTGAATGCCTCCGATGTGGTCACCAAACCCGTCGACCGAATTATCGCTACCGCAGCCGAGGCATTTTTGCCGAATCGAGACTGGAAGTGGATGAACCGTCTCACCGATTTGTTCGCAGCCCTCGGCGAACCGGTGACTGCGATCACTGATCTGAGTCTCCGTCACGTGTGAGTTGACGCCCAACTCTTGGTTGATCGAATTCATCAAATCCACGAGTTGTGGATAGCCCACACCCTCGGGTTCTCTGCCCGCCCACGTCGATTCATAAACGTCCTGGGAGATCGGCAAGTGGATCGCATTGTTCACATAGGGACCACCGCCGAAGACCTTTGCTTGGCAGACATTGATCGTTTGCCGAGGCGGTATCTTGCGACGAAGATGCGGAAGCACCAATTCCAGTTTCGAATCCACGTTTCCGAGGCCGCCGCTGATCTGTGCCCCCCCGCTCTTGTAGAGTAACGAGAGCACGTCATCACTGCGTGGTGGCGCCAGACGGACCGAACCATCGGGTTGTGTTTCACGCTGGATCAAAGCGTCGGGACTCACGTAATCGCCGATGTCTAAGATCAATACCCGCCTGCCGAAGCCGGATAAACGACTCGCGACCGTGGCACCACCCGCGCCGCTGCCGATGATGATGGCGTCAAAATGCTCCGAGAGGTCCGCTTGGGGCGGAGCGGGAACGGACACCAGGTTCTCCGCGGACTCACAGCGTTCGCTCCATCCCAGGCCGATCAATTGACGTGCCGGCGAGCGGGAGTGAATGACGAGGCGCCCCACCATCGCGATGCCGCTAACGGCCATGTGCAGCAGATGGTCCTGGTCCCATGCGATGAGCGGCGGGTCCTTCAGGTCGCGGCGTTGCTCTCCCTGATTGAGCAATCGGCGCATTTCGGCGGGGCTGTGCTGTCGCAGTTTTCTCGCGGTGTGATTGAGGCTGTAAAAGTCAACCCAAACCAACGCGACATACAATCCCAATTGCATCCGCTGCGGCAAGTAACTCGCGTACCGCATCACGTCATTGGCAACCTGGCATGCGTCGTCGCCTTGCCGGCCGCACCACAGCGAGTCAATCTGGGCGCGAAGAAACGCGACCAGGGAATCAAAGTGCTTGTCGCGGATCTTCGTGAGAGGACAAGACCGCTTTTTCGACTTGCGGTTGAACAGCCCGAAAGGTGCGATCCCTGCTGCCACCAGTGACTTGGCAAAGTCGCGGCGACCGAGCGTATCGAGAGAAGACAACTCGTCCATTCGTACCATCCGTGGTCCGATCTCAAGGTTTCGGAGCCCGACCGTGCCTGGGGTGCTCGAAACGCCATTGTTTGCTTGGTGTCGTCGCGGAAGTCTCCGCGGCAACGTTCCTCTCCCGCGTGATCGTCGTCGTGACGTGTTTATTCGAGCGGAAACCGACGCTGTCTTTGGCAAAGCCCGTCGAGCGGTTTTACGTGTCGATTTTTCAGGTTGCGCCGTCCAGGACGGATCGGCTTAAGCGTCGCGATTGCGCGACGACTCCCCTTGGGGTCGGGCGTTGGCTGGGTGATACTGTAACTGTTGCGTTGACTCTTCCGTTTCACCCTTCGACGAGACCGAAGCCGAATGACAGCCTCTTCGACGCTGCCGCGTGCCGAGTTTCACATCAATCAGCCGTTTCCGCCTGCAGGTGATCAGCCGCGCGCCATTGAGCAACTCACCAAGGGGTTCGAGAACGACGCCCGCGCACAGGTCCTACTCGGTGCGACGGGTACCGGAAAGACGTTCACCATGGCGAACGTGATCGCCAACATCGGCCGCCCCGCGTTGGTACTCAGTCACAACAAAACGTTGGCGGCACAGCTGTACGGAGAGTTCAAAGAGTTCTTCCCCGAAAATGCGGTCCACTATTTCGTCAGCTACTACGACTATTATCAGCCCGAAGCCTACATTCCACAGCGCGACGTTTATATCGAGAAAGACGCATCGATCAACGAGGAAATCGATCGTCTGCGTCTCGCCACCACCAGTTCGCTGGTCAGCCGACGCGACGTTGTCATCGTCGCGTCGGTCAGCAGCATTTATGGACTTGGCTCGCCGGACGATTACAAGAAACTGGTCGTCGGGATTCGCCGCGGTGAGATGATTCGCCGCGACCACTTGCTCCTGAAGTTGGTCGACGTACTTTACGAGCGAAACGACATCGCCTTCGAGAGAGGTAAATTCCGAGTTCGCGGCGACAGTATTGAACTCTGGCCGAGCTACGAAGAGTTCGCGTACCGCATCGAAATGTGGGGTGACGAGATCGAAAAGATCTCGATCATCAAACCCGTCTCTGGAGAGACCATTCGGACACTCAACGAGGTTTATGTCTACCCGGCAAAACACTTCGTGATGCCGGAAGATCGCATCAAACGCGCGATTCAAGTCATCCGCGAGGAATTGAAGATTCAGCTCGAGACGTTTCAGCAGCAGGGCAAGCTGCTCGAAGCGCAGCGTCTGTCCGCGAGGACGCGATTCGACCTTGAGATGCTCGCCGAGGTCGGACATTGCCCCGGCATCGAAAACTATTCGCGACCGCTGTCAGGCAAGGAACCGGGTGCGACGCCGGACACGCTTTACAACTTTTTCCCGGAGGACTTCGTCACATTCGTCGACGAGTCTCACGTCACGGTGCCGCAGGTTCGCGCGATGTACGCGGGCGACCGTAGCCGCAAAATCACGCTCGTCGATCACGGGTTTCGACTGCCGAGTGCCCTCGACAATCGGCCGCTCAAGTTCGAGGAATGGGAGAAACGAACCGGCCCGATTTGTTTCGTCAGCGCGACGCCGAGCGACTACGAACTCGAACGCACCGATGGCGAGGTCGTGGAGCAGATCATCCGGCCGACAGGATTGTTGGATCCGGAGGTCGAAGTCGTTTCCGCTCGCGGACAAGTGAACCATCTCATCGGTGAGATTCGACTTCGCGCTGAGCGGGACGAACGCGTGTTGGTCACGGCGCTCACGAAACGGCTGGCGGAGGACCTCGCCACCTATTTCCAGGAGCAGAACGTACGATGCAAGTGGTTGCATAGCGAACTCAATGCCTTCGAACGCGTCGACCTTTTACAAGAACTTCGGTCCGGGCGATTTGACTGTCTCGTCGGCGTCAACCTGCTTCGCGAAGGCCTCGATCTACCGGAAGTTTCACTTGTCGCGATCCTTGACGCCGACAAAGAAGGCTTTTTGCGTAGCGAAACCAGCTTGATTCAAACGATCGGACGGGCCGCTCGGAATGCCAACAGCAAGGTGATCCTCTACGCCGACAAGGTCACCGAGGCGATGCAGTTGGCGATCGACGAGACCGAACGCCGAAGAGCCTTGCAGCAGGAGTACAACGACGCCCACGGCATCACGCCCGAGACCATTCGAAAGACGATTCGGGCGGGGATCGAAGCCGACGCGGCAAAACGCAAGCAGACCGCCGCTCGTGCGAAGGAAGAAGCAGAGACCACTTACATCACCATCGAATTGATCGAAGCGATGGAGCAGGAGATGCTTGCCGCCGCCGAGGGGCTCGAGTTCGAGCGGGCGGCTCAGTTGCGAGACCGGGTGCTGCAGTTGAAGGACAACATCGGCAAACCGCTGTCGGATTTCGAGGTCGACAAGCCTGCCAGTGGCACCGGATCACGAGGTCAACGCCGTGGCCGCAAAGGAACCAAAGGTTCCGGAGGCCGGCGCAAGATCCCGCGACCCAAGCGAGGCTAAGTTCGGAACCCATTTCTTTGCCTCGATGCACGGACCGTACGTCGGCGGCGCATATCCGTTCCGATCAATCCAATGCTTTGCCGCCTCGGGTGAAACACACTCGTCAATGCGCCCGGCTGTGAACCCGTGGAAAGTCTTCCGGCGGCGGATGGGCCGCTCCTAGGTTCAGCGATAGGGGACCCGGCGACCGAGCCAAATAACGCGAGCGGTCCGATCCGACGGATTCACGGTTTTCATGATTTTGCATGCATGGGACAGGCATCAAAATGGATCTAATAAGGTATTTCATAATAGCTCTGAAGAGCTATTTTAGGGAATTAAGGTTACCTTCTGTCCATCTAGCGGCGCATTAATCTCCTTTAAATCACACTTGGCGAATTGCCGCCGTCGCCTAGGTGTTCTAAAACCGCGACCAGCGGGGCCGCTGTAGAAAGCGAATCCCATACCTCTATTTCCTTTCTGGGCGAGAGAAACATGAGACGTAGAAAGTTACAACGAAGGTTGCGGTGCGAAACACTTCCCAAGCGAGTTCTATTGGCGGGTGACTTGTTAGCCGCCGAGCCGGCTTCGATGGATGTCAACAATGACGGAGTTTTGACCCCGCACGACGCGCTGCTTGTCGCCAATACCATCAACGGGGATAGTTCGCATGCTGCGGACTTCAACCAGGACCAGTCGATTGACGAGGCCGACTTCGCGATCGTTGCTCAAACGGTTGATTTTCAACAACGCATCTACAATGACCAGGATTTCCTTTCCGACATTCTTGGAACGACGGGAACGTCTCCGGAGGCGGAAGCGACACATCAGGGTCACGAAATGACGGACCCTGTGGGCGAAGGGCCCTCGGGCGGGATGATGGAACACATGGCGGGCCAAACCGGAGGCAGCGGCGGCTCGGGAGGTACCGGAGGAACGGGTAGCACAGGTTCCACGGGCAGCACAGGTTCCACTGGCTCCACCGGCAGCACGGGAACGACGGGGGCGTCCGGCGGAACGCACCTTGGATCCAAAATGTGTGCCGATACGGCTCCAAGCCTAACGGGGCCAGGAAATCTTGAGATCAAGCGAGCGCCACCCGCTTCGATTCCTATCGTCGACGCTAGCACGGGCGTCTCACACACCGGAGCCGGGACGGTACCGTGGATCGACGTGAATCAGGATGTTGTCGGTGATTCCTCACTCACTTTCGACGACCTAGATTCGACCAACGGCGATGATAGTGGAGTCTACGCCGTTGAGCTCATAAAGTACCGACAGTACTACACCTGGACTTCCATCATGACGCATGACAACGCGAGTCCAGTCGTTACGACCCACCCCACCTACACGGAATCCGTCACCATCGAGATAGTAACTGGCGAGTCGCTGACAATCTCCAATGGCACGACGGTGACGATTGGAGGCGAAGCCTTTGGAGGATCAATCGGCGCCACCAGTGAGCAAGGACAGACATGGACGGACCAGCAGAGCACGGCATCGACGCAAGATAGAACAATCACCGTTGATGTCCCGCCGTGCACGCTGGTCAAGGTTTACAAGAAAGCACTCGTAACGGAGGCCAAGATCTACGTTCATTACTTTGAGGACAACCTCTTCACCGACCGGACGATTCATACGCCGCACACGATGACAGACAAGTTCTACGACTACGATGTCGGATCGTCCACCAATTCCGTGGTTCAGCCGGTCATCTCCGATGCCGACGGATCGACCGTCGACTACCACTACATCGATTATGGTGGAGAAGGCTGGCCTTTCCCTTAAACTCATCGCTTGAATAGCTGAGTTGACCTGTTGCGATCTGATTGGGCGAAGCGGAGCGCCCAATCAGATGCGAGAACTAATCTGAAATCCTTCTCCCTCTCCGTCCAAACCCACATCATCGGGACTTGAACGTGTCGAAAGCTTTGGCCGCACTTCTGATTGCGTCCGTTGTTTGGCTCTACTTGCAAACTCGTGCAATTAGGAGCGCTGCTCCGGGAAACCCTTGGAACCACTCAACCCCGCAAGACGGCCCCGAGGCTGAGTCAGGCTATGCCGTTATTGATGCGAAGCAGATCACACATGATACGTTGAGATTTGCATTCGTGATTCAACCAAATCGCGAGTTCGAGCTGCGAATGTTCGGTTTACAAGGCGGTTCCACCTCTCTGGCTTCGCTCGAGACTGGCGGTGAGCCGCGACACTTTTTTGTTTGGTTGGCGCACCAAGTCACACGCGACAAAGAGTTTTTGAGTCTGCAGGTCCAGGAGTTCGGCGTCCTTGCCGAAGACAAATTGGTTTTCGTGAAGGACAACGTCGACTTAGGCGGTCCATGGCAGTGGTACGAGCCGGTCGGCCAAGGTCCGGTCGAGAAGACCGAAGAGTCGTTGCTTGGTGTGTTGGACCTCGCGGCAATCCCGAAGCATGTGGATTTGCGATTGTGTGATCCGCGAGGAGACTCACGGTGAAAAAGCCCTTGAACTGGAGTATGAAAGACATTCTTTTACTGGTCGCTGTCGTCGCATTCGTTTTCGCCAACTGCAGATACTACTTCCTAGGTCGAAACGAAAAGCTAAAGTTCCGACGGCACGCTTTGGCGACCCGCGAGGCATTGCCCTCGGATGCGTATGGCTTGCAGATCTATCGGATTCCTGTGGCGGGCGAACTCGAACAGCGATTCCGAGTCCGTTCGCCTTCTCCACTTCAAATTGAGTTGAAATTTCCGGCTGCGGACGGGTCGGTTAGCGTTGAACGCGTTGCATTGCCAGAACGTGATGGAATCTATTCGCTCTATGTGGGCGGAGGCGAATTGCGAGTCTGCCATTGCCGGTCGGATTCGGTTGAGGTCCTCTTTTCCGCGGAGCAACTTCCGTTGCCCGCAACAGTAAGCCCGAAGATTCGTAGCGGCGTCCATGGGGAGTTGCCTCTCGACCTTGTTACTTCAACGTCTCGCCTCACACCGTTTCGAATTCGACTCTTGTCGAGATGAGTGCGTCACACGGGATCGCTGTGCTTTTGGGCGATCATACGCATCATGCACGGTTCGTTCGGGGCTACGAAGCAACGATCCGCGAGTGGGCCCTCTACCGTCGCACTGAGTTCGCGGCCGTCTCGACACGCTCCGCGGGCAAACCGCAATACTCCGCAATCTTTTGGATCGATTTCAAGGGAGATTCGCGCAGCGTATCAAATTCGATGCATAGATGGTCGTGCTTCTTGATCGCCTGATCACGCGCGTCGATCATTTCGCGCAGGATGCGGTCGCGGTCGTTTCTGGGCCACCAAAGTTTGTCGTCGCGATCCGCTCGGTCCCAGGATTTCTTGATATCCTCGACCGAACGCACGACCGACACAAGCTTTACCGGTCCCGAGCGTCCCCAACTTGCATGCAACTCATCGACCAACTGGCACATGATCGGGTGCTTTCCGCCGACTGCAAATTTCGATTTTGAATGGTGCCGCTGCCGGATGATCCAGCGTCCAAGGATTTCCGCTCGGTCCTCGATTGTTCCGATCGGGCCCCAATTCATTTCCGTTTCGTCAAAGCATTTTAAGCAGCCATTCCGAAGCGACTCATCCTCGAACGTGCAGTAGTCCGTTCCGGCGTCAAAGAATGGTCCCCCAACATCAACGCCCAATTTTTCCAGGATATCAGTAACCAACGAGGTTCCGCCGCGCCACGGACCGATGACGGCAATCGCTGGCAACGTTTGGTTTTTCAATTGGTTCGCCGGTGGGAGCGGGCTCTCCTCGGAAAGGTCGAGGTTCTTGACGAGCCCACGCATTGCAAACTTTAAGTTGCGGACGATGCGACCTCGATCCCGGTCCGGTACGTCTTCGTTCAACAACAGCTTTCGGCAGGCATCCGCGGAAATCCCGACTTCGTCCAACCAGTATGTCGCCACCGAGTATTCATCGAGTGCTCGCCAAGAATACGCCTCGTTCCAGAGGAACAGCAGGTCATTCGGCTTGGAGATTGCCATGGCTTGGGCAGCGAAGAGCTTCGCGGAGGCCCAGCGTTTCTTTTCGCGGAGGTAACGAGCCAAGCACACCAACGGCTCGGCGCGGGTCGGTCGCTCCGCATACGCGCGCAGGTAGGCGCCAACGACCATCTCTTCGTCAGCGTCGAGCTTACGCTGAAGCTCTGCTATTTGAAAATACGAGTACCAGACCTCTTCTTCCCAGCCACCCATCTCGGTTCGGCGTCGATAGTTTTCGAGCGCCTGCTTGGGATTTCCTGCGTCGCGAT
>JBCBLJ010001183.1:0-1700 GCA_038520195.1 Planctomycetota bacterium | reverse complement strand
ATTGTGCGTACGTGTTAGATTGGAATTCCTTTGTCGGACTTGTTTCGCGTCATCTGTCGGACCGATCCACAGTCTTCCGTCAGAGGTGGCGAAGGCGAATCGACTTCCATCAGGTGAGAGTGCGACCCTGCTCAGCACGGATCGTTCCTGTCCCGCGGGCGTTTCGCTGAGGGGCTTGAAGTCGGGAAAGCTCGCAACAACGAGCTTGAATTCATTCCCCGAACGTCCCAGGTACACGATACGCTTGCCATCGGGCGTCACTCTTACTGAGACGATTCTCTTGAAGCTTGTTCGAAACTCGCCGAGATACTCTCCGGTGGCCATCTTCCAACGCACGATCGAGGGATGGCCGCCACACGTAATCCACTCCGAGTTGTCGGGCGTCGAAGCGAGCGCCCAATCCCAGGAACGCTTGGTGCCCTGTCCCACCATTTTCCAATCTTTGGTGTTCCAAATGAGTAGGCGCGAGTTACTCGTCAAAACAGCAAGGTGCTTGCCGTCGGGGGAAAACTCCGTCGCGGAGCAATTCGTCGGTCCCAACGAAATCGGCTGCGAGATGGGTTGGCGGGTATCGGCCGAAAACGCGCGAAACCCGCCTGGGGCTGAATCCGATTGGTTCCATCCGACCACAAAGGACGGACCGACGGGTGACGCGGCGACCGCGCAGACTTCGCCGGGAAAATCACCTAGGGGAGTTTCGGTGTCCAGTCGGAGCGTCTCGGCAGACGCTTGAATTGCGGGAAGGAGTGCAGACGCCAGAACGACCATTCCGACGCGCCAACGGGAGTTCGCAAATGACATCTCGGCCGAATCCGAAGGGGAGTTTAGAGGAAGTCGACCGAGTGATTTTATCAGGCGGATGCGTCTCGTGCTTTCCTGTCAAAATCGCGTGAAGGATTCGATGGAGACCGAGCGTCTCGTTCGTTGCGTCACCCCGAACTGCTGGCAGCACTAAACGTCGAGGTTCCGCACATCGAGAGCGTGCTTTTCGATGAATTCGCGGCGCGGCTCGACCTTGTCGCCCATCAGTAGACGGAACATTTCGTCGGCAGCGCCGGCGTCTTTCATGTTGACCTTGATCAACGTGCGGTTTTCGGGATCCAGCGTCGTTTCGCGAAGCTCCTCAGCGTTCATTTCACCGAGGCCTTTGAAGCGGGTGACTTGCAGGCCCTTTTCACCCGCGGCTCGAACTTCGGGAAGCAGGTCACGGAGGTCGACGAGCGCTCGACGATGATCTTCGCCGCGGACCAACTCAAATCGCGGCGTGGTCATTCCGGTGCGGTCGGCGGGGATGAGGTCATCCAAGTTGAAGCCGAGTTCAGCCAGTTCCTTCATGCCGCTGTTGATCGTTCGAACCTCATGCAACTCCGTGAGGTGAGCAAGGGTCTTTGCCGGTTCGTTCGAGCTTGATTCGGAGTTTTCTTCCGATTCGGTCGCGTCCTCTTCGGGTTCACCTTCATCGATGACGAGGTTGTTTTGATTGAGGTAGGTTTCGACCTCGTCGGGCGAATGAAACCACTGGTCTTCGTTTCCGTGCGTGATTAGCAAAGCTGGCAAACGGTTTTTGGTCGGGTCGAGCCGCTCCGCGTGGACGCGCAGCGAAATGCCTCGTCGTTCCAGAGCAACGATTGCGTCTTCCATGGAAGCCAGCGTGGTGCAGAGCTTCGCCATTGCCTCGCCTTCGACACGTCGGCCGTCTT